>JBBTZN010000001.1:0-8056 GCA_038061355.1 Patescibacteria group bacterium
TATTCAGCTCATCGGGCGGCAGCTCATCACCCAGCAAATCTCGGCCCATATCGTTACCCCAAAACTCATCGGGTTTGGCCGGATTGGGAATAAAAAAGACCGTGTTGCGCAGCCCCCAGGCCCAGCGTTCAACCTGATTACCATCGGGATTCAGGCGCAAAATGGCCGCGCGCCGCGAATCGGTCTCGTTGCAGATATTGCACGACGAACCAACCGAGACATACAGCTTATTATCGCGGCCTTTTTGGACGGTTCGAGTAACATGCGAACCATTGGGGGGCAGATCGGTAATCTTATTATCAAACGTGGCCATCTGTTCGACCCCATTATAAAACCAGCGGCCAAGCTGTCCTTCTTCGGCGATCACCAGCTCATTTTGGTTGAGAAACAACAAACCATGAGGATTACGCAAATTTTCAGCCACCGTTACCTGTGTGTCGGCCACGCCATCATGATTTGTATCAGGCAAAGCATAAACCGCCCCCGCCTCTTGATCAGAGACCAAGAGCGTCCCTTGGGCATCAAAGGTCAAAACTCGTGGCCGTTCTAAACCTTCGGTAAATGTCCCTACCGTAAAACCAGCGGCGATCGACAGAGGAAGCCCCGTCGTATTACTGACTGTTTTCTCCTGTTGGGGAAGATCATCGCGATTGATATTCACTAGATTCACCGTTCGCCGAAAAACTTCAGCAGAGAGCCAAACAACCCCTACAAGCAGAGCGAGGGTAATAAGGCCGACCATCTTTTTCCACTGGAGGTGGTGCACAGGTATAGTATACGCCAATTTTCTATAGACCTCACATTCTAAAATGGTACATTAAACCAACTAAAATTGCTTCTGACTTGTCCTTCGGCTGAAAAAAACTCTCACCGTACCTATGGGTACGTCTCAAGTTTTTTAATCCTCCAGGACTGCGTCGCAAAACAATTTTCATTTGCTTTCCTTAGGGCCATTTCAGAATGTGAGATCTATAGGTTCGTGATACATAAAAATACGTCAGTTTATCATCCGCATTTGTCCGACCGGACAAATGCGGATGATAAACTATAAAGAAAGTGACGCAAATATGGGAAAACCTCGGATGTTAAAGAGGATTTGTTTTGAAATTTGGTGCTTGGGATTTCAGATTTTCCCTCCTTTTTGTTATACTCGAAATAACAATAAAGGAGGGTCATATGGGTCCCGTTCTCAAAACCTTGTTAGGCTTGTATCTCTTTATCTGGACAATTATTGGGGTGCTGGTGATTGCCGGCGGGTTTATGATGGCTAGTCAGTTACCTGAACTTAAGGCTAGTTTAAGTAACGCCTCCCAGGCCTTGGGCGGTAAAGATTCTGGACAAAACCAATCAGAGAATTTAAATCAAGCTCCAGCCGACATCACACCCGAAATGCAGGCCTGCATCGAAAAGGCCCTTGGTAAAGCAACTCTTGAGCAACTCAAATCGCAAAATAGCCAGCTAACGACTGAACAACAACAAGCCTTTCAAGAATGCGGTTTTACCCCTAAACAGCCGGGCAGTGGACAAGGGGGTAGCCAAACCGGACAAAATGGAATGTCACCTTCTGGCACGCCACAAAATGGCACTCCGTCTAGCTTTGTACCGAATAACTAAACTTAAAACTCTTGATTCTTGCCTCGTAAACCTGTAGTCTCATGGTTACTATGAGTCCAATTTACACCCGCAAAGGGGATTCCGGCGAAACAGGCCTCGGTAACAATGCGCGGGTTTCTAAAACAAACCCGCGCATTGAAGCTGTCGGCACCCTTGATGAGCTCAATGCCTCACTGGGATTAGCTTTAAGTTTGCTGCCTGTTGGTAGTAAAACCCGGGCCGTTATTGAACCAATCCAACATGAACTGTTTGTACTTGGTTCGCATGTTGCTGTCCCGGCTAGTGACGAAGCCTATCAGAAACTGCCGGCTCTCCCCACCCACGCGCCAGAACAATTCGAGGTGGCTATTGATAAATGGTGGCAACAACTTCCACCCCTGACAGAGTTTATTCTCCCCGGTGGTACACCAGCCGCTGCTGCTCTCCACGCTGCCCGAACGGTCGCCCGTCGCGCCGAACGCCGCGTTATTCTCTTGCGTCGCTATAATCCCGACGTCACTGATTTTATGGTCGTCTATCTAAATCGCCTCTCTGACCTGCTCTTTGCCGCCGCCCGCTTCGTTAACTTCGAACTTGGCAAAACCGAAACAATCTGGAAAAAAACCGAATAAAACTTTGCTTTGGATCCCCGATGTTGGATTTCATCCAGCCCGGGGATGACACTAGAGCATCAGATAGCCGTGTCCCTCTCGGGTGGCCTCGCGATAACGAGGTTTTATCAGGTATCATAAAACTATGAAAATCTATCTTTTTGGTCTTCTAACCGGCTTGATTCTTGCAGGACTTATTTTGGTTGGCCTGCCCTTCTTACAGCCAACCCTCGTGGGTCGGTTGGCCACCAGTAACGAACCAAGCGGCTCCGCCGCCACCGCCAACAATATCAGTCAAAGCGTTCCCGCCAGCCAGAGGTTTCCTCTAACGCTTGCTATTAGTGATAACGGCGGCCAAAGTAGTGTCGAACCAGCCACCGATTTAACAAGCCTATCGGTCACCTTTAGCCAAACTGTCATTAAACCAACCAGTTTTACTAATCCTACCCTTAAGATTGGACAAAACCACCAAGAAATTCTTAACCTCACCCAACCGACTATCGAACTTTTTAGCTTACACGGGTCAGGTGCCCTAACTGACCTCGCCACAACCGATTTAGCTGCTGGCACTTATCAAACTCTTGAGTTAACCATCGGTTCACTGCGTGGCCGTACCAGTGGTGGCCAAGTTGTCGAGATACCAGTCACAACTCAAAATAGTCATCTCAAGATTCTACTCAACCAAACCTGGTCGCCCACTACATCCATCCAAGTTGTCATCGATTTCGATAGTCTCGCCAGCGTCAGCCAAACCGCCCAAAGCTACTCCTTTGTACCAGTTATTCGCCAGGTATTTGTTAATGATGAATTAGTGACATCGTCACCATGAACTATCAAATAATCAAAATCTACCCAAACAGAGTTTCACAAATTTTGGATTTGGGATTTTGTTTGTTATTTGGTGCTTGGGATTTGGGATTTTAAGATGTTGTGGCATCCACCAGAAACTATCATTACCATCGGCAACTTTGATATCCGTACTTACGGCCTTTTGTTAGCTTTAGCGATCGTCACTACCTACTCCTGGGCTGAATATCGCGCTAAAAAAAACGGCCTGACGAGCCACCTAGCCAGTGACGTCTTCTTCTGGGCAATTATCGGCGCCATGATCGGCGCTCGCCTGGGCTTTGTTATCCAAGAACTAGGCTATTTCCAAACTCATTTAGCGGAAGTATTCGCGGTCCGTGCCGGCGGCCTCTCTTTCCATGGTGGTCTTGTTGGCGGTCTGCTCGCCGGACTGATTGTGCTCAAAAAACACCAGGCTATGGGCCAATTCTGGTTACTGGCCGATGCGGCCGCTACCCCCCTGTTGCTCGGCGCTGCCATTGGCCGGCTGGGTAACTGGGCCAACCAAGAACTCTATGGCTACCCAACCAGTCTTCCCTGGGGTATTACCATCGATCCGGCCCACCGCCTCCCCGGCTACGAATCGTTTACAACCTTTCACCCCACCTTTGCTTACGAGGCAATTCTTAATCTCATCGGACTACTTATTCTCATTATTCTTCTTGAAAATGGACAAAAATTCGTCACTCGTCATTCGTCATTCGAAATTGTGCCGGCAGGCGCTTCGTTTCTGTTTGCCCTCGCCTGGTATAGCCTCGCTCGAGGGATTACCGAAATCTGGCGAATTAGCGATCGTCTCGCTGGCTCGCTTTCATTAGCCCAACTCATTTCGATTGGTCTTATTAGTATCTGTGCTGCTGTCTATCTTAGGCAGCATCTAAAAATCAAAAATTAGCTTAAATAGCCCTTGAGTTTCTCCGAAGTTTCATGTTTTTTGAGTTTTTGGAGAGCCTTGGCTTCGATTTGGCGAATTCGTTCGCGGGTGACGCCAAACTCTTTGCCGACTTCTTCGAGAGTGTAGGTGCGGCCGTCTTCTAACCCAAACCGCAGACGCAGAATTTTCTGTTCGCGCGGGGAGAGAAATTGCAAAAACTCCGTGACGTGGCCCTTGAGTAACTGATAAATCGCCACTTCTTCAGGGCTCATCGACTCCTTATCTTCGATAAAATCGCCCAAACGCGAATCTTCCTCTTCACCAACCGGCGCTTCGAGCGAAACGGTCTCTTGAGAAATTTTCATGATATGTTCAACTTTTTCAATGGGGATACCCATTTCAGCCGCCACTTCTTCAGGTAGTGGCGCCCGACCCAAATCTTGCACCAGCTGACGCTGGATCCGAATCAGTTTATTGATCATTTCCACCATATGGACGGGAATACGAATCGTTCGCGCCTGGTCGGCAATCGCCCTGGTAATCGCCTGGCGAATCCACCAGGTCGCATAGGTCGAAAACTTGTAACCTTTGCGGTAATTGAACTTCTCTACCGCCCGTAGCAGGCCCGTATTACCTTCTTGAATCAGATCAAGCAGCGACAAGCCACGGCCAATGTACTTTTTGGCAATCGAGACAACTAACCGCAGATTGGCTTCGGCGAGACGCTTTTTGGCGGTGATGTCGCCCGCTTCCATTTTTTTGGCGAGATCCACCTCGTCAGCCGCCGAGAGTAGGGGGATGCGGCCAATCTCTCGTAGATACATCCGCACCGAATCGTCCGTCATCTCGGTGACCGTGCCTTCTTTGACATTATTGGTTTTTTTACCCTTTTCATCGAGGGCTTTGGCCAAAAACTTGAGCGGTTCTCGAATCTCGATGCCTTTTTCAGCAAACAGGGTCAATAGTTCATCGAGCAACGGAATATCCTCTTCAATCTCCGGAAAAGTTTGAAGAATCTCGCGGGTCGTCACAAAACCGTGCTCACGACCTTTACGATAGAGCGTCACCAACTCGGCAGGTAAGTAGTCAAGGTTTTCTTTAACTAATTTGTTGAGACCGTACGATTTAGCCATAACACCTCTCTATGTTCGGAAATTAGAAATCAGAAGCACGAAATCCGAAACATGTTTGGTATTTACTATTTTGAATTTGTCTCGGATTTAAAGATTTCGGATTTCGGATTTTACTTAAGCATTTCTTGTAATTCTTTAAGCAACTGTTGCACTTTGGTTCGGTCGCCGCTGGCTTCGGCGTCGGCAATCTCTTGTGCCATACGCACCTTGCCGCCTTCGAGCCGTTTATCACGCAGCCGGTCAAAACCGGCTCGGATCTCGCTACCGATAACTTGCTCGTCGGCACTGGTGTGCAGCTGTTCGGCTTCTGTCACCAAACTATCAACCCACTTTAGTTCAACTGGGTCAAGATATTTTTTAACACCCGCAAGAAGCGCTTGGGTGTCTTTTGGTTCGTCTTGAGTATAACAAATGGCGATCGCTTTGGCCAGGTGGGCAGACCGGCTGACGGGCGGAAAATCACGCTCCTCAATCCGCGTTGCTACGGACACCAATTGGTCGGGGTGAATAAGGAGCAATCCCAGCAGCATTTCTTCGGGCGTTAGCCGCTCTACCGGCTCGGCTGGCGCCTTCTTGGTTTCCCCGTTCCTCTGATCTCTATTCACTGTTTTCTTATCTCTGGCCAAGGCTTCCGCCACCGTCCGCTCGGGTACGCCAAGACTACGCGCCAACACTTGTGTCCAGTGGGCGCGCTCGATAGGGTCGACAATGCGGGCCAGAACGGGCAAAACTTGAGCGGCTATCTGTTTTTTACCTACCGCCGAGGTGGGTTCTTTGACTATCTGGGTCGCCATGCGGAGCTGCCAGGTCACGGCGGGCAAGACTTTTTCTAAAGCGACTGTCCAGGCCGCGGGATCTTTAACCGCTAATTCGCCCAAATCCTTATACCCCGACGGTAAGACTACCACGGCCGGATCGAGCTCCAAATCATAGGCCAACAAAATCGCCTTGCGCGTCGCCTCAATCCCGGCCGAATCAGCGTCAAAAGCAAAGAGAATCCGCGTTGTATAGCGTCGGAGAATCTCCAAATGGTCGGTAGTGAGTGCTGTACCCGAAGTGGCCACAGCCTCGGTCGAACCAAGTTGATGGGCCAGTAAAACATCCATTTGCCCTTCCACCAAAATTGCCCGGCCGGTAGCTTTAATACCATCTTTCGCGCGGTGCAGGGGATAGAGGACCCGGCTTTTCTTAAAGAGAAGGGTTTCCGGCGTGTTTAAATACTTCGGTTGATCGTCTGGATTAAGAGCCCGGCCGGTAAAACCAATCGGGTTGGCCAGTGTATCCCAAAGGGGAAAAATCAGACGGTTGGAAAAACGTTCGGGACTGCCGGCCTGGCGCAGCTCGGCGGGCCGAAAACCATTTTTGGTTAAAAATCGTTCAAGAATTGATGGCACACCACGGACAACGGTTGGCGCATAGCCAATTTTGAAAGTGGCAACGGTCTCATCAGAAAGCCCGCGATTCGCCAGATATGCTCGGGCCTCAACCGCCGTTTTACCTTCTTTAAAAATCTTATGGTAGACCTCGGTCGCTAATCGATTGATTTGATACAACCGACTCTTCTCGTCTTTTTCTTGCGCATACTGCGTCGGCGTTTTACGCTTATCAAGCACTACCCCCACGCGATCGGCCAAAAGCTGGAGGGCTTCAGGAAACGTTAGGTGCTCCATCTTCATCACAAAATCAATAACATCGCCTCCTTCCGAGCAACCAAAACACTTGTATGTCTGGCGATCCTGATTAACGGTAAAGGATGGTGATTTTTCCAGGTGGAACGGACAAAGCGCTTTCCAAGTCGCCCCCGTTTTTTTAAGGGGGACGTAGGATTGAACCAAATCGATAATATTTAAGCGCCGCTTAACTTCGTCAGTATCATTCATTACCGTATTCTGCGCCCAACGAGCGTGAATGCCAAGTATGGTACAGTATAAATAATGAACGAAAATCCTGATTCAAATAGCTATGAGACCAACGACGGTACTGCCGTCTGGCTCTGGACGATCGCTCTTTTGGTAATTATCGCGATTGGTATTTTAGTTGTCGCTATCAACCAACCAAAGTCACCAACCACACCACCATCAACACCGTCGGCCTCGAGTTTAACTACTTAGTAGAACTTTCGCCCTAAGTTGTCATTCCCGCCCGTGAGCGGGAATCCAGACTTGGTAATTATAGTTCTGGATCCCGTATCAGGAGCAGTTGCAACTTTCCTGTATGGGATGACAAGGGGTTAAGTTGTACATGGTTGTGTAGGGCGTGAGTCCAACTTAGAACTAGTTCTGATTGTTAGTTGTTAGGAGTTTGTTGTTCGATTTGAACCCGCAACTGCCGGGCTTTATCTTGGATTACAGGCAGATAATCAGGATCGATTTCGGTTAGAGCAAGACGCTCTTCGATTTGGGCAAGTAGTATGTCGGGCCGTTCGGGGGCATATTGCTCAACAAAATCATTGGCCGAACCAGATGTATTTGGTTGACGCCTATGCCGATCCGGAAAAACTGCAACGAGCTTCTGCCAAACTGCTTCAATTTCCTTTTGATCAGGTCGTGAATGAGTAAAATAGATAATCCAGTACGGGTCGTCAGGTTTTAAGGCAATTACTTGGTCGGGTGGTAACATACCACGTTGCACCCGCGCGCCAAGTTCTTCCAACTTTTTTACTATTTCAGCATCAATTTCACCAAACCAACCCTCAAGCATCTGGGTTTCTGGCTGTTCACTATGAAAACCAGAACTATTATTAGTTCCGTAGCCCTTTCTGCTCAATGCAAGCGCCGCTTGCCGTATCTGTGGTTCAATTTCCTCCAGAAAGGTCCCATCCAGACCTCATCCTCTGTCGGGTGAGGGTTATACTTGATTCGTTCAGCTAATTAACGCTCACCACGAACATGCATTTCGGCTCGTAGTTTAAAAAAGTCTGGACGGAAAACTTCGGCTGATAATTGATAGGGTGTTTCATTCATAAATTTACTCTAGCCTAAAAAACCAACGAACTCCAT
>JBBTZN010000002.1:0-8007 GCA_038061355.1 Patescibacteria group bacterium
AATTTACCCAACTATGGGACCCAAAAAAACCGCAAAAAGTTATTGACGGCCTCCTCAAAAACCCGGCTGTCTGGCAGCAACTCAACATAAAGGGTGTCATGCAAAATAATCTGGGCCCGGCCGGTGGGGCGGCGGCCAATGCCTTAGTCTCGATGTTTACCTCGGGTGGACAAAGCCAGGATCTCTTGGGAGCCGTTAAAGATAATATCAGCCAATTTCTACCCGCTGTTAGCCATACCCTCAACCTTCCCGCTGATTTAGGTCCCCTCTACCAAGCCATCCAGTCTAATAACCACCAGGGTATTCTTGGCTCCCTAGGCGGTCTCGGCGGCTCCCTGATCGATCAACGGCTGACTGGCCTCACCGCTATCCTCCTGAACAACGATAAGTCACCCAAAACAGTTATGAACTGGGTAACGGGCAATCTTCCCAGTTTCCTTGGCGGTAATACGAATCCAACCGTTATCAACTTTGCCCAAACTATTAGCGATTATTTCTTCAACAACACCTTCACCGATCCCATCCAAAAAAGCCAACTCCTCCAAACCGCGGCGACGCAAATGAGCGAGCTCTTGCACGTTCCCTACGCTGCCGACTTAATGAAACTCGCCAGCGATCCTCGTGGTTATGGCCTCACCGCCATCGGTTCTGTCCTTTCGGCACGCCTTGGCCTTCCCGAATTTGGCTACACCGCGATCCGGGCAACGCTCTTTGGGCCAGATGCCAAACAAATTCAAGAGGCAGCCGCCAATGTTCGGCTAGCCAACCCCGGTTTAACCGAAAAACAGGTTACCGAACAAGCTAAAAAAATCGTCGAGCAGTCTACCAAACAAATCCAAAAGGATATGCAGTATACCCTCATGGATCAAAGTTTGAATATTCCTTGGGGAACATCTAAAGCCATGCTCGAAGGTGGTACCAATGCCAAACTCGACGCCCTCTTTGGCGCCGCTAACCAGTTTCTTAACGTTCCGCCCGAAGCTCGGATTGCTCTTGACCTCCTAAAGAACAAAGGCGACCTCTCTCAAGTAAGCAGTATCACCTTCAGTTACCTCGATGGCCAGTTAAGCAATTTAACGGGCGTGCCACTCCCGCCTGGTTTTACCCAAACAACCGCTGACCTCTTCAGCGGCAAAATTACGGGCGATCAATACTTTAGTCAATTTGATGGCTTTGCTGTCGGTCAAGTTTCCGGCTTTCTCGACCAAAAACTTGGTGTGCCCGTCGGCACTGCCTACACCATCTATTCTGTAATCGACAGTTTGAATCAGACCAACGCCACCATCGAGCAGATCACCAACTCGATTATTACGGACGGCATCACCGCTGATAAACTCCAGGCCTTTAATACTGCCCAGACCAACCTCACGCAAATCGAAGCGGCCGGAGCGGGTATGGTCGTTAACATGATCTTTGGTAAAGAAATTGCCGGTCTCGAAAAATCTTTGGGTCTGCCGCCGGGAACCGCTTCGTTCTTAATTAACACCGCTATCCAATCTCTCTTTAGCAATACCGCCTTCCTCTCCCTGGCCGCTACTTCTCTACCCCTCTTTGCCGCTGGCTTACTCCTCGGACCGCTTCTCGGCGACCTCTTTGGGGGAGTCTTTGGTGGAGGTGGTCAAGAACAAACTGTCACTATCTGTACCGCGGGCGGGTACTACCCCTATGTCAAAAAAGAAGATGATGAGAAAGAGAACAAAGAAGGTCTTGTCGCCCGTTACTATGACCCCTATGGTGATCTTGACCACTACCGTTCGATCGAAGATCGCATTAAAGAAAAGAAACCTGAACAAGTGGTTAAGGAACTCGGCATCTGGCCTGGTTATCCTGGTGAGTTCTACGGTGAGGAAGTTAGCCCCCAGGCCTACGCGCGGGCAAAACAAGACGCTGCCCGTTGGAAGGTCCGCCAACTTATCGGCGAACTCCTCTTAATGCGTGGTCGTTACGACCAAACCGCGCTCTTACCCCGCCAGCTCATCGCCTACGATATTCCCAAGATATCTCGCGACAAAGATGGTGATTACTTAAAATATTATGACGGTCGCGAGACGTCGGATCCGCGCTTTACCGAAAATAATATTGGCATCATCGACTGGCCATTCTTTACTCCAAAACCCGACGACCCGATTTTAGCGTGGTGGAAAAAACGGGGAGAAATCTGGGGCTACGGCGACGGAACGCTCGGCTCGGGCAAGGCCAAGCCCGAAGATGGTGACCTAAATGCCGCTAACTCGCTGGCCCAAACATTTTACGGCATCTGGAATGTTGGCCTCTGGACCGAATCAACCAGCCAATTTGCCCACCATCTCCACGCCGGTTATTAAGAGAAGGCAAGCACCCCTATGCAGAAAATAACATCACTCCTGGAGCGTTCTCTTTGGCCCGTCCTAGCTACTTACGGGCTGCTTTTCGTCGGCCTGCCCGCCCAAGTCTTAGCCGCATCAACTTTCGATCCCGAAGGTAAAGGCATACAGACCTATGTCGCCAATTTCTACAACTGGTCGATCGGCGCCGGTGTCGGGTTATCAATCCTTATGCTTATCTTTGCCGGCTACACAATGATTACTTCGGCTGGTATTCCGGAACGGATCGGCTTTGCCAAAGAAATCATTGTCGGCTCACTGACTGGCCTCGCCCTCTTAATCGGGGCAAAGCTCATCCTCAACTTGCTTTCAATTACTACCTAACACGAATCAAATAATTCTCAAACTAATTTTGGCGTCATTGCGAGGTCGCCTTAGCGGCCGCGGCAATCTATAGTTACGGTCGAACGCGAATCACAATCGACACCGGCGTTTGCTCGTTCCAGCCCAGTTGGGAACCAATTTTGGCCCGCAGAAATTTGGCCAAATTTTCAAGCTCGAACTCTAATTCGTGCGCCACGAGTGAGCTGCGGACTAGCAGAGTCAATCGACCACCCTGCCAGCGGACAGCCTCAAAGCGGCCACCTGCTTGCAGATTGGCGGCCGCGCAGACAAACGCCGCCTCGGCCGCCGCTCCAAGCCCTCGGCGACGCAGGTGGCGAGCCAGGCTCTCACCAATCGGCTCAAATTGAGGATTTGTGGACGTCATAATTGATTACCAACAGACTTTGGGTAATCGAGTTCAATAATTGTCGCTCGTTTAGTTAGGTGCTGCGGTAGGTGGCCGCAATCCGTGGTCGTGATCACAGCTTGAACATTATCCAAAAACTCGGCCAACGCTTGTCGATGGGCCGGATCAAGCTCCGAAAATAAATCATCTAAAAGCAGAATCGGTCGGGTTTCTTGATCGCGGGCTAAGTAGTCATACTCTGCCCATTTGAGAGCTAAAAGCACTGTCCGGATTTCGCCCCGAGAACCGTAATCAGCCAAGGGATGACCGCGCAAGCTAACCAGAAAATCGTCTCGGTGAGGGCCGACCAATGTTACCTGTAAAGCAATCTCGCGCGCCCGATTTGCCGCCAGCCGCTCGGCAAAAACTGCCGGATCGGCACTGCCGATTGGCTGATACATTATTGCCAAACTTCGGGCTTCAAGACCACCAAGCCGCCCGTAATATTTAAGAATCTGCGGAACGAGAATATCTAAAATGTCTGCCCGCCGCTGGGTAAGCCGGCTACCCAAAACAATCAGTTGGCTATCCCATGGCTCGAGTTCGCCCGCTCCCGCCTGACCGAGATGAATCAGGCGCAGGAGGGCATTACGCTGAACCAGCAATTGACGATAGGCGACTAGCTCACGAGCAGCCGAACGGTCGCCTTGGGCGAGAAGGGTGTCTAAAAACCGACGCCGCTCGCGAGGCGGGCCCGAGAGAATTGCCAAACTATCAGGTGTAAAGAGTACGGCTCGGAGTTCGCCGAGATACTCAAGCGGTCGGCGCGGCACCCCGCCAATGAAGAGGGCTTTACGGATAATTGGTTCCCTGACAAGACGCATTTCGAAGGCGTCGCCCACAACCGCCGTGCTTGCCGCCTCCCAATGAATAAGTTCACTATCTCGGCTTGTTCGAAATGGACGAGTAGTGGCCAAACACCAGATCGCCTCTAAAATATTGGTCTTCCCCACGCCGTTTGGGCCAACAAAAATGGTCGCTCCGCCTAGCTTTAGCGACCGGTGACGGTGCGAGCGGAAGTTCTCAAGTTCTACCTGCGTGAGCGAAAGGGGAAAGACCATTAGACCTCTTTCAAAACCCTCTTAGTCACGAAAAAGAAAATCGATTGTGCGAAAAACAACAAAATTACCAAGGTGTAGCGGTTGCTACGCTGCGAGTAATTTTGTTGTTTTGCAGCCAATCGAGATCATTTGCAGTCTATAAGATGGATTTTGAAAGAGGTCTATTAGGGCATCAACCGTGAGCAATTGTTAATTATCAACGCGAAGCGGCATAATAAGATAGAGATAGTTCGAATCTTTGGGCATTCGTAGTACGCCGGGTGTCAGCTTACCGGCCAACTCAAGATTAATCTCCTCGGTCGGGAAAATCGCCAGGGCATCAAGGATAAATTTGGCGTTAAAGGCAATTTCGACCGCTTCGCCGGTGATTATAGCCGAGAGACGCGAGATATCTTCTCCAATTTGGGGAGAGATCGCCGTCACGGCCACCGCCGTTTCCCCGGGAGACGCCTTTAGCTGAACATTATTGGCACTTTCGCGGGCAAAAAAACTCGCCATTTTCATAACTTGAGCAAAACTTCCTCGTTCAAGGCTAATTGTTGTCTGAACTTCCTTGGGAATAATTTGTTCATAATCCGGAAATATCCCATCAATTAGTCGAGAGATAAGCTCTGTCTCGCCCACCACAAAGAGAACTTGGTTCTCGGTCACAAAAATACTAATTTCCGCCGCTGGGTCGGTGATTATGCGCGCCACTTCCTGAAAAGTTCGAGCCGGCACAATCACCTGAAGCGGGGTATGTTTACCAGGTAGCTTAAGAATCCGCTCGGCTAACCGGTAACTATCCGTTGCTACCAACCGTGCTGTCTCCTCCTCAATTCGTAACAGCACGCCCGTCAGCACAGGCCGAGTCTCATCAATAGCGGTCGCAAAAATTGTTTGTGTTACTGCCTCTTTAAGATCTTGGGCTTTAATAATTAACCCATCAGTTTGTTTGATCGCCGGAATAAGAGGAAATTCACTCGCTTCGATTCCTTTAATACTAGCTGTGTGATGTTCACTTTGGAGATGAAGGGTTGTGTCTTTAACCGTTAGGGTGATTATTGGATCAGAATTAGTCACCACAAAATCAATCAGTAACCGGGCTGGCACAGTCAAAGAACCTTCATCTTCAACTTTACCGCCAATCCAAGTTTGAACACCAAGTTCGAGATCCGTCGCCGCCACTTTTAAGCGGCCTTTATCGGTGGCTAGAAGAATATTACCCAAAACCGGCAAGGTACCCCGTGTCCCCACCATCCGTCCAACAATTTGGAGTGCTCGAGCTAAATGTTCTTGGCGACACTCGATTTGCATAAAAGGCCTCCAGTTATCCACAGGTATTTTATGTATTCTCTCTTAAAAAATATCTCTTGGGTAGTCGTAGTAAGGGCGGGGATTATGGGGATAGATAGATGTAATTGATGGGGAAAAGTCAGGGATGATTTGAGGAGAAAATGGGGATTAATTCGAGAAGGAAGAGCGGGGTGATGAGGCAGGCAGAGAAAACGACCGTCAGCTATCCCCAGGCCCAAGCTGCTGTCCACAACTTATCCACACTATTATTAAGTAAGGGTTGAATTATAGAGGTGGTCCTTAAGAGTCGTAATTTCATGCTGCAAGAGTGAGTCTTTAGGTAACTCGCGTTTGAGCTTCTCTACACCATGCATAATGGTGGTGTGGTCTTTATTGAGTTCCCGACCAATTTTGGGAAAAGAGAAACCAAGTTCGTAGCGCAGAAGATACATGATAATCTGGCGTGGGTGAACAAATTCTTTATTGCGGCGGGGGCCCAACAGATCGACCTGGTCAATTTGGTAATAGTTACCGACCACGGTTAAAACTTGGCCAATAGAGATGGCTGTCTGTCGAAGCGGTTGTTGCTCGCGGAGTAAGCGTTCAATAACCGCTAGGGTTGGCTCAACCTTTTCTAGTTCGCAGTAAGCAAGCACCTGGTTTAAACCACCCTCCAGTTCGCGAATATTATTCTGAAATGTTCGGGCTAGCAGAGCAACAACCTCTTCAGGCAGCGAAGTTTTACGATCAAGGCACTTCTGTTGAAGAATAGCCGCCCGCGTTTCGACATCGGGGCTTTTAATGTCGGTCACCATCCCCCAGACGAAGCGGGAGCTTAGGCGGTCTTCGAGCTCGGGGATCGCTTGCGGCATCCGGTCAGACGTTAAAACAATTTGCCGATTTGTTTGATGCAAGGCGTTAAAAGTGTGAAAGAACTCTTCTTGCGTGCCCTCTTTGCCTGACAAAAACTGAATATCATCGATCAGAAGCACATCGACTGTCCGATAACGTTCTTTAAAGGCCTCCATCCGTTTCGTTTGAATGGCATGAATAAACTCGTTGGCAAAGCGTTCGCAGGAGGCATAGAGAATTCGTTTCTTGGGAAAACGGGCGGCAATATCATTACCAATCGCATGGACAAGATGAGTTTTCCCTAGGCCCACGCCACCATAAATAAAGAGGGGGTTGTGCCGTTTGCCCGGTTCTGAAGCCACGGCGAGGCTTGCGGCATGGGCGAGACGGCTGTTTGTACCGGCAATAAAACTGTCAAAGACGTAGGCCGGGTTTAGGTGACCGTCGTCGACTGCGGCGCTGGCAAGGTCGGGCTGGGTGGCCTGTTCGGTCGCCGAAGTGGTCGGTGGCTCGACACTAATAGGTTGGTCGAGACGAACCGGTTTGAGGCCTTGGGATGGTTGAGCGATCTTAAAACTAACTTCTTTAAGAGAGTATTCCGGTAGGAGTTTTTTAAGCACCTCAAGAATTTGAAAACGATACTTATCTGATAACCATTCAAGGGTAAAATTGGTTGGCACGCCAACCGTAATAAGTGGTTCGTCAATAGCCAAAATACAAGTATCGCGAAACCAAGTAATAAAGCTCGGTTTCGAGATGGCGACTTCTAATTCGCCAAGGGCTGTCCGCCAAATTGTTTCGTAGTCGACGACTGCGCCGGTCTGCATAGTTGTACTCCGCTTAGCCGCGAGGATAAACGCCCTCCGGCAGACAGATGTATGTTGTTGGTGAGGACCAATAACGTGCTGATTTGTATCGTATGGTAGTTATCCACAGTCTGTCAAATCATGCTTAAGCAATCCTCTAGTAATCCCCACCACTATCTCCGCGCCCAGGTATTTCTACCTGGAAAATTACCATTTGAATCAACCAAATTAATCAACAGGATTGTCAACCGACGGGCGTAAACATGTGGATAGTTTGGGGAAAAGTTGGGGATGGTTGAACTTACCTCGGTTTTCCGGTATGATTTTTGAGATGAAACGAACATTCCAACCAAAAAAGAAACCTCGGGCCCGAAAACACGGCTGGGCCGCCCGTATGGAAACTCCCAGTGGCCGCGCTGTTATTAAACGACGTCGGGCCAAGGGCCGGGCCCGGTTGGTTGTGACTGCCTAATGCTTCCCCGTCGCTTTCGGTTGACGGCCGCGCGTGATTTTCAGTTTATCTATAAAACGGGCCAGCGCCGGGCCAGCCACTATTTTTTACTACGCCTCTCTCGTGGGCCTAGTCAGGCGACGCGGATCGCCGTCGTTGTCTCGACGAAAGTGAGTAAGCGAGCCGTCGTCCGGAATCGGTTAAAAAGACATGTTCGAGCTGTAGTGGGTCAGCTTTTACCTACTTTACCAACCGGTTTGGATATCATTATTACTGTTCGGCAGGTTGTTTCTGATAGCCAGGCTTGGCCAGCTTTTCGGGAGGAGTTACGAAATTTGCTCGCACCCCCTTTCTTTGGTTAATCCGTGTCTACCAGCGAACCCTTTCCTTTGATCATGGTCCGCTCAAACGGTTTGCGCCAAATGGCTACTGTAAGTTCTCTCCCAGCTGTTCGCAATATACATATCAG
>JBBTZN010000003.1:0-6163 GCA_038061355.1 Patescibacteria group bacterium
GGCTACACACTAGTCTCGAAAGAGACAGTGTGTCCAGGATACGGGGAGCCTGACAGCCTGACAATAACTCGGAAATTATTTATTGTTGAGGAGATTAAATATATGGAAGACAAATCCGAGATATCCCAAGAAAAGAGCCTTGATCATTAAATCGGTCGTACCATGGAAGTACCAACAGTTAAACAAAGAATAGATGGGATTAAGCAGGCAGCTAATCCAGATAATTATTTAATCACATTGACTGGCTTAGATTCAGATGGAAAACTAGTTTATTCAGAAGAAACAGAACTACCCAAAATAATTGTTGAACAACTTTACGGTTTAAATTAACTGCAAAAAGTATCTTCCATAGAAGAATTCGACGCAGGCTGGTTATGAAAAATATTATTTCCTCCTAGTGGACTCTGGGAACGTTTATAGTTGAAGGATTGGGCATTTGAGATGAATTTGATCTACAAATAAAAGGACATTGTCAAGCTCGCGCCATCCCAGTGGCTAGCAAAAGCCAGATTAATACCATGGGCAATCCTGCTTGATGTTGTGTTGATTTCGATTCAATTGTATGCTCAAAAGATAGCAAGGAGGGTCATGCTCAATCCTAAAATGTATTTGAATCCGAAACTTTTTGATAAAGATGTCGAACAAGTCCCGACCCGTAATGGGTATGGCGAGGGTTTGGTTGCCCTTGGCAAGATCAATCCCAATGTTGTTGTTTTGACGGGTGATCTTAAAGAGTCAACACGTGTCGAAGCTTTTGCTAAAGAGTTCCCCGAGCGGTTTATTGAATGCGGCGTGGCTGAACAAAACATGGCCGGTATCGCGGCTGGTCTTGGTGTTTCGGGCAAAATTCCTTTTATCTCCTCCTATGCCGTTTTTTCCCCCGGCCGCTCCTGGGACCAAGTTAGAGTGAGTATCTGTTACAACGACAGTAATGTAAAAATTGTGGGCGCCCATACGGGCGTGTCGGTCGGGCCCGATGGCGCCACCCATCAAGCGCTGGAAGATATTGCCATCACCCGCGTCTTGCCGCATCTGACCGTGATGGTGCCCTGCGATGCCAATCAAACCCGCCAAATGACAATCGCCGCCGCCGAGCGCTGGGGCCCGATCTACTTTCGCTTTACCCGTGAGAAAACCCCAGTCATCACGACGGCCAAAACGCCGTTTGAAATCGGCCCAGCCCAGATCTACTGGCAGCCGAAAAAGGGTAAACCCGAGGTTACAATCATCGCTTGCGGGCCGCTTCTATTTGAAGCACTCCTGGCGGCTAAAAAATTAGAAGAACACGACCAAATTGCCTCACAGGTCATAAATCTCACGACGATCAAACCGATTGATACCCAAACTCTAGCCAAAGCCGCCCGCATTACTGGTGCGGTTGTGACCGTCGAAGAACACCAAGTTACTGGCGGCATGGGATCCGCCGTGGCCGAAACGCTTGCCAGCCATGCCCCCGTCCCAATTGAGTTTGTGGGCATGCCCGACAGTTTTGGCGAGTCGGGTGAGCCAGACGAGCTCTTAATAAAATACGGTATGAAATCTAGTGACATTATCGCTGCTGTCCGTCGCGTGATTAAACGAAAGTAGGACTTACGCACTTTCCTCACTTCGCAAGTGTTTATTCCGAAGTTCACTTCCGAAGTGAAAGAGAAAGTGCGTAAGTCCTAGAAGGATAAAGTAATGAAGACGATTCAAACTTGGTTTGCTCGCGCCCAGGCCGAAGGCTTTGCCATTGGCGCTTTTAACGTTGCCAACCTTGAAACGTTTAAGGCGGTTATTCAAGCGGCGGTTAACCAAAAAAGCCCGGCTCTCCTCGAATCGAGCGATGGCGAAACCGCCTATGTAGGCGCTGATAATTTAGTTGACCTCGTGGCCAATGCTCGGGCGGAAACGGGTCTGCCCATCTTTCTAAATCTTGATCACTCGCGGGAGATTGCCAAGGTGCAAATTGCCTTAAATGCTGGTTATGATTTGGTTCATTTTGACGGTTCAAAGGAGTCGCCAGCCAAAAATATTGACACTCTCCGTCGGGTGGTGCGGATGGCCCACTCTCGCCATATCCTTGTCGAAGGTGAACTCGATTACATTATTGAGGGTTCCGAGGTTCGCTCAATCACGGCCGAAGAAGGTCGAGCGGCCAGTCAACTTTCTGATCCCGAAACGGCCCGGGCTTTTGTGGAAGAAACCGACATTGATACATTTGCGGTTTCGATTGGTAATGTCCACGGCCTCTATACCACGCCTAAAAAACTCGACCTTACCCTCCTAGAAAAAATTCGCGGCAGCGTAGATTGTTTTCTTTCTCTCCATGGGGGGAGTGGAATTTCCGACGATCAAATTCGCCACGCGATTGCCGTGGGCCGCATAGTTAAAATCAATATCTCGAGTGAGTTGCGTCAGGCTTTGCGCCAGGGTCTCGAACACAGTCTCCAAAGCCAACCGAATGAGGTGGCGATGTACAAAATTACTCCTGCGGCTATCGAGAACGTCCAAAAAATAGTTGAGTCAAAAATGAAGCTTTTCGGTAGCAGTCATAAAGTCTAGATCAAGCGTATCGTCATGATTGACACTTTCCCACTAATCGATGATATTTAAAGTAATAATGTTTAAGGAGGTGAGGATGTATCATCGGCCAGGCCGGACTTTTAAGATTATCGGCAGCCTAACCCTTTCTTCGCTCTATTTTGTGTTTGCCATCGGTTTATGGAACGCCAATCAACAGTTGTACGAAACTGCTGCCGATACCCCGTCGGTGATTGCCACCCAGTCCGCCACCACCTGCCCCCCCGCCAGCCAATTTACTGAAACTTTCGATAGTTACGCCACTGCTGTTGACGATTCAAATATCTGGAATCCAACCGTCGGCACGCCGGTTTCAAATATGCCTGGTTGGACTGGTGAGGTACTAAATTCGTCATCGTATGGTAATACGAGTGAATGGAAAAATATCCCGCCTAGAGTTATTAAAGATGTCAGGCCAACATATTTAGCTGGGGGGTATGTCGTCCCTCTTCCGAATCCTGATTTTAATAGTTCTTACATCATTATGGGGCCATCTCAAAGTCGAGCGGCGTTGGCGGTTCGACCTTCTAAAGAAGGAACTATTTCATTTTTACTTACTCATGGCTCAAATACAGCCAACGGTGGCGAAAATAATCCGCTTTATGATGTTACTCTTTCGGGGCTAAACGGCACGCTGATCCAGTTACAATATCGCATGGGGAGCAACGGAACTCCCCTCGGTTTTGGCTTTATTGATCCGACGACTGGTTCGTTTAGAAATCTGACGCCATTAAGATTAATAGATCCCGGCAACATTCTAAGCGGCTATACATCTGATTATGTAGCTGGCCCGGGCAATATATTCTATTACAATATTAAAGTAATTTGGACGCAACAGGGCTTCGATGTTTATGTCGCTGATAAAAAGCTTACCAGCGCGCCAGTGGCGCTTAGGGGGGCAAGTGGCCCGATTAATAAGATCAGTTTTGACGGTACAATCCTAAATGTTCCGACAAGACCAGATGCAGTTTGGGCACAAAATCCGGTTATCGCGGAAATCACCTATCCCACTGGTTCAGCCTTGCCCTGTTTAACGACTATCAATCCCGCTACCGGTCTGGTCGGGACCTCGGTAACTCTGACGGGCGAACGGTTTGAACCAACGGGTAATAAAGTGACGCTGACCGACAGCAATAGGGTAAAAACTATCGTCAATAATTTGTCTTCGGCCAACGGTAAAACGATTGTCTTTGCGGTGCCAGACACCCTTGTGCCCGGTGCCTACGGCGTAACGGTCACGACTGACTACGGTACAACGCCGCAAGAATTGCAATTTGTAGTGATACCACCACCGACTCCTGGCCAACTTACTCTCTCGGTCGCGCCTAGCCAAGGCCAGGCGCCACTGGAGGTAACCGCCGTCGCCCAGGTACCCTCAACTCTCAATCAGTCAGTCGCTTGGAATTTCGGCGACGGATCAGTTACAACCGAGACAGCTTTAACCTTGAATCATACTTACGCCCAGGCAGGGACCTATACGGTCATGGCGCGAGCCGGAACCCTCTCGGCGACTGCCACCGTGACGGTCACGATGGCGCCAGTTATTCAAACGACTCAAACTCCGACTGCCACGACAACCCCATCACCAACTGTCCAATCAACGCCGACTCCTACCCCAACCGCGACGGCCACACCGTCCGTGGTGGCCAAACCGCCAACCCTCCAACTTATCGCCACCGGCGGCTCGCTGACCTTTAACTTGATTATCGCTGCCTTACTTTCAGCTTTAACTGCCTACATTTTCTTTCGCCGATCTATCCACGAGACCGAATAAATTAGCCATTTGTCAAAAAAAGGAGTCGGATGCAGCCCCAGCACTTGATTTCGAATCGTCACGGGCTGATGGCAAGTTTGACTTTATCGGCGCTCTATTTTGTCCTAGCGGTTGGTGCTTGGGCAGTCCAAAAACAAGCCTTTGAGATTGCCGCTGATACGGCTAGTAGCGTCAGCGTGAGTGGCTACACGGTGAGCCCGACGAGTGGGATCGCGCCGCTAACGATTGTTGTTAGTTATCCGGCCGGAACAATCAACGAAATGATTAACCAAAGCCGCGGCCTGGTTTGGGGCGATGGCAAGATAGACAGTTTTAGCAGTCGGGTCACCAGCGTTTCAAAAGGCATCGAAAGTTATCCAGCTGGCACTTTTACCCATACCTATCTCAACTCCGGCAGTTATAAACTTAAACTCGCCCAGTGCGCCGAAGTTTGTGCAATTCCAACTTCAGGCGATTGGTCTGGCGGCACCACTCTGGCCACCATCACTGTTAGCGCCACAGTAAGTCTTCCTTCTGGCTATATCATCACTCCCACCAGCGGCCAAGCTCCGTTAACCGTCAATGTAACTGGGCCAAGTATTGATACCTCTCCAAATGGCTCTCATCGTTCAATCAACTGGGGCGATGAATCTACTGCCGACCAATCATTTAATGGTACGAGCGTTAGCCATGTCTACACCAAAGACGGTGCTTTCCCAATCACTGTCACTGTTGGCTGTACTATTTGCCAGGCGATGCCGACTGTAACAGCTTTAACAACTGTTCGTGTCGGATCAAGCATCATCTCACCCGCCGGCTACTCGATCAGTCCGACTAGTGGAGTTGCCCCGCTGGCTGTCACCCTCAACTATCCAGCCGCGCCGGCCCGTGGAATGGTTGTTTTTGGCGGCCGATCGGTTGATTGGGGCGATGGCACTAAACAAATGAGTGTGCCAAATTGGGACCCTGGCTTGCCGGCCGGCACGATCACGCATACTTATGAAAAAATCGGAAACTTTAATATAGCGCTCTACACCTGCATTGAAGTTTGCCGCATCCCACCAGATAATCCTCAACCAATCGCCACCGTAACAGTTTCGACATTATCAACTCCTAACTCGCTCATCAAACTCAATACCAACAAAACTAATTATAACCAGGGCGAGACGATCACGGCTACCTTGACAAACGATTCAAGGGTAACAGTTACGTTTACTAGTGGTTGTTTGATTGGTTTTAAAAACAACCTCGGGCGAAGCGTTGATCCTAAACAAATCTGTACCATGTCAACTGTGAATGTGGCACCCAGCCAGAGTACTTCAGAAAGTTGGGACGGCCAGTTGGTCGCCAGCGACGGTTCTAAATCGCCTGCACCGGCTGGAACATATAAAGCCGTCGCTACCTATGAAGTCCCGGTAGTCTGCGTTACTGCCCCGTGTTTGCCTGTCCCGGGACGAAGTGAACAACTTTTTACCATCAACGCCGCTAACTCTCCGTCAGCTTCGCCGTCTACCTCGCCACAACCGACATCGGGAGCCACGGCTACGGCAACCGCGACAAGCCAGGCCACACCAGCCACATCGAAAACATCAACCATCGCTACGACCGGAACGATTACTTCGTCCGTTTCGCCGCCAGTTGGTAGCCTGACACAAGGGTCAGCTACTTCGATCTCACAGGCGACGACTGGTGAACACTCTCGTTCTAATACCCTGGTCTCAAATTCGCCAACTGCTCTCCAGCTGGTTGCCACTGGTGGCTCACTGATCTTCAATTTAATTCTGGCCGCTTTGCTTTCCGTCTTAACAACACTCGTTTTTCTGCGCCGGACAAGTCATGAGTCTTAAA
>JBBTZN010000004.1:0-1307 GCA_038061355.1 Patescibacteria group bacterium
TTACGCGTTTCAAGGACACCACCTCCGAGGAGGTATCCGTTCACCTCGGAGGAGGTACGGGAGAAACGCGTAATTCGTAATGAAGGAAAAGAGGAAGCAGATAATAGCAATCAGCAAAAACCAATGGTTAGCCCTGTAAATAGTAAACCAGATCTAAGGATTCAAACAGTAAATCCAGATGACAAGACCCAACTTCCGCGTTTCAAAGAAACCACCTCCGAGGAGTCCCGCCACTGGCGGGATCGTCACCTCGGAGGTGGTGCGGACGAAACGCAGGATTCCAAGATTCAAGCCCGTATTCAGACTACAGACTTCCGGCTCCCATCAGCACCTCCGCCACCTTCCCCAACCGGTGCCACCAACCGCTTTCGCTGGTCCAGCGAATCGATCGCCTCTGAATTGCATCCAAAAACCAATGAGGACAGTTGGCTGGTGGTACCAGAAATGAATGCGGCGGCTGTCTTTGATGGCGTTTCGGCCGCCAGCCTGGCCGCCGAAGCCAGCCTCCGCGCCGGACGCCATATTGAACGCTCGTTAAAAGCGATCACCCAAATCCCAACCGCCGAAGAGCTTCCCGAACTGCTCGGTGTGATCCTCCACGGCGCCAACGACCTTTTGTGGCGCATGAACCAAGCCAACAAAACCAACGAACTGGCTACGACGGTCACGCTCGCCATGCTGACAACCTATCAAGACAAACCGGCCGTGGCTTACGCTTCAGTCGGCGACAGTCGCCTGTCGATTTGGCATACCAAAACCAGCCGCTACGAACTGGCCGCCCTCGACGACCAACTCCTGCGCCTATTCCTCTCCCCACCAGCCAAGCGACCATCGTGGGTAGCCGCTATCTTGAAAGCACACAATCTGTCCGAAAATTTCCAAGTCTCACCCATCGAAATGGTCAAACTCGCCAAAATTCTTGATGGCCTGGCCGACCCCGCGACCGCCACGCCTGTCGCCAAAGCCCTGTTCGCCGAACGCAATCTCGTCACCCAAAGTCTAGGTATGCCCACGATCGTCCCCCATATCGGCTTAGTCAAACTTGAGCCAACCGACCGCGTTCTCCTGGCTACCGATGGCCTGCACGACAACTTAACCGAAAACGAGATCACCGAGATTCTTAGCCTCACGCCCATAACCGAGGTTGCCGCCGCTCTCGTCGTCCGCGCTCATGAAGTGGCCGAGTCAACCGCTCCACGAGCTAAGAAAGATGATATTACCGCTGTTGTTTTAGAAATCGTCTAAAACAACATGCGAATGACAAATGACAAAGCTCAAATGCCAAATCAAACCCCAAATCCAAACAA
>JBBTZN010000004.1:1407-2574 GCA_038061355.1 Patescibacteria group bacterium
GGATAAGATTATCGGGCCACTCACCATGGCTCAATTTCTCTATGTCATTATTGGCGGCCTGATTGATTATATTCTGCTCCAAAATCTCATTGATACGGCCCCGGGGGTGTTCTTTTCCCTCGCCATTCCGATTGCCCTTTTTTCCCTGGCCATGGCCTTTCTTAAAATCAACGACATTCCCTTTCCCCGGTTTATCCAAGCCGCGATTCTTTTTATGAGTAGCCCCAAACGTCGCATTTGGCACAAGTACAGCGAAACGTCGCCCGTGCGGATCACTACCCCTAAACAAAAAATCCAACCAAAAATCGTCCGCAAAAACATCGAAAAAAGCGAAATCGAAAAAATGGCGGCCGTCCTTGATACCGCTGGTTGGGCCGCCGTGCGCGACGAACAATTAAAAAAGTTTGTTACCGATTTCGACAAGGCTCATCAACCAGAAACCAAACCGATCAACCCAGAGGTAAAGCAATGAATGACGAATTTCGAATGACGAATTTCGAATCAATAACCAATAAAACAATTCTAGAATTTGACATTCATTCGTCATTCATCATTCGTCATTCGTCATTTTCGAGGCTTTATGCCAAGAGTTAGTCATCCTTCAACCCAATCCCACATCAACATTGCCCGTATTCAAGATGGGGTAGTTATTACGAAAGACGGCGGCTTGCGCATGGTGCTGTTGGTAACCGCTGTTAACTTTGCCTTAAAACGGGAGGAAGAGCAAAACGCCCTTGTCTACCAGTATCAAAACTTCTTAAACTCGCTCACTTTTGCTATCCAAATCGTGGTCCAAAGCCGCCAACTCGACTTAACGGGTTATTTGGCAAAGCTTGACCAACGCTTGGCGGCCCAAACCAACGAGCTGCTGCAGATTCAAACCGCCGACTACATCGACTTTGTGAAAAAAATGATCTCCATGGCCAATATCATGGATAAAAAATTCTTTATCGTTATTCCTTACAATCCCACTAATCTCGCCAGCCGCAGCTTTTTTGACCGCCTTCTTCACCCCAACAAGACCGCGCCTGACATTGGCCTCGCTGAATTCAAACGGTTTCGCGAAGAACTGCTCCAACGCATTAACGTCGTCATGAGCGGCCTGGCTCCGATGGGTTTGCGTTCAGTACCGCTCGATACCCAACAATTGATTGAGCTTTATTATCA
>JBBTZN010000005.1:0-1752 GCA_038061355.1 Patescibacteria group bacterium
ACGCACTTTCTCCTTAACCCCAGGGGTTAAAACGCCCGGAAACCCCTGGGGTTTTTCCAAAAGTGCGTAAGTCCTACTAATTATATTTCTGTACAGTTGTGGTTTGTTTTTGTATGCTGGGAGCATGATATTCACACCGGTTCGTCTTAAAGAGCGAGTTACGGCCGCGTTTCGTTGGTTTGGTTTAGGTAGTCTGTTGCTGGCAGTGACCCTGCTCGGTTCGGTCAGTGCTAACGGAGAAACGGCCCAGCCGACCTGGCAGTCACTGTTTTTGGTGACTGGTCTCATCGGCAGTTTGTGCATTTTTTTCGGCTTACTCATTTTAGCGTTCAATATGCATCACCTGTGGAGAGGAGGAGAATGATGACCGATCCGACGACCATACCTGCGGTGCCCGTGGCGTCAGAGGTGCCAACAACACCCGTCGTCCAGACACAACCTGTTGTATCAGCCGTTGTTTCTCAACCAGCAATCCAAGCTGTTGTTCCTCTACCACCAGCTGTTACCTCAATAGTCACTCCCTTGCCCGGAGAAGTTATGCCCATCCAAACAGCCCCACCGCCTGCTGATCCAGTAATTCCGAGCCAAATTATGCCAGCAACTCCAGCGGCCGTGCCTGATTTATCAACCACTGCCTTACCTATATCTACTAACACTCCATCTGTCGAGCCACCCCACGTTGCTGTGCCGGTGAACACGAATCCTCCCGCTGCCCCCGCCCCACTCCCAGAGATGGATTTGGTTTAAGTCGGAGAGTTACCTTTTACTCAGAACTTACGCAAATTGGGAACACTCCAGGAGTGACGATCATGAGCCGTGCGAAGGACACTCCTGGAGTGAAGGAAAATTTGCGTAAGTTCTGTTACTCTAACGCTATGCGTTATATTACCGATTTTCACATTCACTCCAAATATTCGCGGGCTTGTTCAAAAGAACTAGTCCCCGAAAAACTCCACGAATGGGCGCAATATAAGGGTATCGATATTCTCGGGACTGGTGATTTTACGCACCCACTCTGGCTGAAAGAGCTTGAGGAAAAATTAGTGCCGGTTGAAGCCGGCTTCTTTCAGCTAAATCCGAAATACGAAATAAGAAATCCGAAGCAGAGTGGAAAATTTCGTCCTGTTCGCTTTATGCTGACGGCAGAGGTGGCTTCTATTTACTCGCAGGGCGGCAAGTTGCGGCGGATCCACACCGTACTCGTTGCACCTTCGTTTGAAGTGGTCAAGAAAATTAATAAGGAATTGGCTAATCTCGGGAATTTAACCAGTGATGGCCGGCCGATCCTGGGGCTTTCAGCCAAGGGTTTGGCGCAGATTGCATTTGAGGCTGATCCGACTTGTTTAGTTATTCCCGCCCATGCTTGGACGCCGTGGTTTTCGGTTTTTGGCTCAAAGTCGGGCTTTGATTCTCTCGCGGAGTGTTATGAAGAATTGACCCCCCAGATCTTTGCAATTGAAACTGGCCTTTCATCTGATCCCGAGATGAATTGGCGCCTGGAAACACTTGATCAAATTGCTCTCACGTCATCGTCAGATGCGCATTCATTGCCCAATCTTGGCCGTGAGGCGACGGTATTTGAACTCGCAACGCCGACTTACACCGAACTCGTCCAGGCGCTCCGCTCAAAAAATATCGAGCAGCTACTGGGCACGATCGAATTTTATCCTGAAGAAGGTAAATACCACTACGATGGCCATGCGGCCTGTAAAGTTGTTTTGGCACCCAGCGAAACAAAGCGGCAGGGCGGCC
>JBBTZN010000006.1:0-5111 GCA_038061355.1 Patescibacteria group bacterium
TAATCTTCAGTAAAATCTGCACTCAACGGTTCCGGCCCGAGTTGAAGGCTTTCCAGAAAACTTTCTAAGGTTTGATTATCCAACGACTGACGCGTTTCACAGCAACCACCTCCGAGGAGGTGTTCGTTCACCTCGGAGGAGGTACGGAGGGAACGCGTCAGTCGTTGATCCGTCTGGTCAACGATCTCACGTGGAAAAAGCCGTAACCAGCCAAATTTGCGAAGATCATTAAAATACAATTTCGTCTTGTCGCTGAATGTAAAGATAACTTGGGTATGTTTATTCGGTAGCTCCCCTTCGTAGACCTTTTCCGAATGACCACCAACAAAACCGTCAGGCTTTGCAGAATTCTGAATTACGACAAGCTGTCCAGTCATTTTCAGATGAACAGCCAGTGTCCAATTCGTTGATAATTCGATCAGCAAAATCTTGGCCCGACGAGCAATCGCTACGACTCGGGCTTCAATCAGCACTTGGCGAATAAGCCCAGCGTCATCGGCAAAAGATTTTGGGTGCCGAATCTCCACATCAGCAACGGTCTTCCCCACAATCTTCCGTGCAAGACCACGTTTAACCGTTTCTACTTCTGGTAGTTCTGGCATGCCACTAGCCTAAAGAGTGAATGGTCAAGAGTAAAGAGTAACTGGACTAGGACTTTCTCATTTTCTGTACCTCCTCCGAGGTTACGATCCCGCCGTGGCGGGACTCCTCTGAGGTGGTCCTTGCACAATGTGAAAGTCCTACTGGCTAATCTATCGACTTCCCTACCGCACCGTCAGATCAAAGTACATACCGATATCATTAAGCCAAACCACTTCATCCACAACCGGGCGGAGGTAGTACTGATAGGTACCCAAGACTTTATTGGACGGAGCGGTTAAGCGGAAGGTGAAGGTGGC
Organism: Patescibacteria group bacterium; assembly: GCA_038061355.1. Lineage (GTDB taxonomy): Bacteria > Patescibacteriota > UBA1384 > JBBTZN01 > JBBTZN01 > JBBTZN01. The sequence continues at coordinate 900 of JBBTZN010000006.1, forward strand.
GGTTTCTCCGGGGGCGACTTGGGTTTGCTGGAAACGGATGCGGTTACACTTGTACCAACCATCGGCACTCCGGTCTAGAAGATTAATATCAAAGCCGGGGACGTTATCTTGGATACGATCAGTCCCTAAGGATAAGTAGTCTTGATACCAGGTGGCAGTCCCAGTATTTTTGAGATTAATGGTGTACGTCGCGGTTTCTCCTCGGCTGATGGTTTGGCTGGAGGACGATTGACTCAAGAAAGCGTAGCTATAGGCGGCGGGGTTACTATCAACCGGCGGACCACTAACACTACTCCCACTGGCAGGCAGGGTCGTCACATCCCAACTAACGTCGAGGCCAGTGAGCCAGACGATCTCATCGGAGACGGGACGGAAGGTTTCGCGGAAGGTATGAGAGATCTTATTGGCGGGGACTTTCCAGGTCATCCGGAAGGTAGCCGTTTCGCCGGGGGCAACAGAGGGTTCCACGAACCGAGCCCGATTACACTTGTACCACCCACTGACCGTATCAAAGCCGGGGCACCGATCTTGATCCCCGACCGTGCCTAAGTTCAGATAATCCTGGTACCAGGTGGCTTGACCCGTATTCTTAATCCGAGCTTCAATGGTCAGCTGTTCACCTGCCCGAACGGAGACTTGGGGGGTGGATTGGCTGACGACTTCAGCCGCGTAGTGACTGGAGTCGGTATCCACGGCGATAGAGGTGCGGGTTGAGGTGGGAGTCATGGAAGGAGTTGTTGGACTGGTGCTCGGAGTAAAAGTAGGGGGCGGTGTTGATGTAATAGCGGTAGGAGTAGTCAACCAAGGAAATTTAACCTGCGTCGGCGTTGAATTATTTTCCCACGTGCCATCGCCTAGTTGACCGAAGTGGTTGCCTCCCCATGTCCAAACGGTGCCGTCGTCTTTAAGAGCCATACTACTAGAACCACCTCCTACGATTGTTTTAACATCGCTCAAACCACTCACTTGATACGGGTAATGGGCGAGATGATAATTTCCCCATGCCCAAACAGTGCCGTCGTCTTTGAAGGCCCAAGTAATCGATCCACCAACAGCCTCACCACTTGCAATTATCGTTTTAACATCGCTCAAACCACTCACTTGCACCGGCGTTGATCGATTAATTGTCGTGCCATCGCCTAGTTGGCCATAAAAATTGAGTCCCCAGGCCCAGACGGTGCCGTCGGAGGTAAGGGCGAAAGTGCTATTACCAGCGTTGACGACTTTTTGGACGCCCGTTAAACCACTCACTTGGACAGGACTCATCCGGTCGGTCGTCGTGCCATCGCCGAGTTGGCCATAAATATTGGATCCCCAGGCCCAAACGGTGCCGTCGGAGGTAAGGGCGTAGGCGCTGTAGCTATCGCTTCTCGTGAATATCTGGGCCACGCCGGAAAGGCCAGGGATATGAACTGGGGTAGAACGGTTAATGGTTGTGCCATCGCCTAGTTGCTTATAAAGATTGTATCCCCAGGCCCAAACGGTACCATCTGTTCCTATAGCAAAGACTGAATGATTGCCAACCGCGATCGCTTTCGCTGACACGGGCAGTAAAACTTGCACCGGCGTTGATCGATTAATTGTCGTGCCATCGCCTAGTTGACCGAAGTAGTTGTCTCCCCATGTCCAAACGGTGCCGTCGTTTATAAGGACAACAGCTTGTGTACTATTAGACATAACTGAAGCAACGACAAACAATCCCGCTCCGCTATCCGCGCTCGGCCGGCCATAGAAGTAGAGCGCGCTACCGCTGGCCACGATCAATAAGGCCAGTAATCCGCCAACCAGGAAAAGCCGTTTCGAGATCATGTAATCCTCCCACTTAGTTTCCCTCATGTTATTGCGGGCCTTGGTGAAGCAATCTGATGAGATCGCCACGGCTGCGGCCTCACGATGACGAATTATTTAGTGAAAATCAAGTATTTTATAGGGTCTGTTTTGAATGCTTATGGTAAAGACTATAGCCAATAATAGCAATTAGGAGAATAACCAAACTGGCCAGCCACCAAAGCCAAAACATCAAAGTAGACGCGGTTCCGGCTTCGGCCGGAATTGATATATCTATCTCTGGTTCTTGAGTTGTTGTAACTGGTGGCGTCGCCGGCTCGTCCGCATCGCTTACCTGGAAGGTGAGTAGTTGGGCGCGGGGTTTGGTTGGAGTTTCGTATTCGATTCTGTGGTCGCCCAGCGCCAGCTCGTTCGTGTCTAAATAAACAAACCAAAAGCCGGTACTGTCGGCGCTAATGGTGTAAGTTTTGGGCTCGCTCATCACGTAAATCATCACTGTCTCATTCGGCGCGGCCGACCCACTTCTGGCCCGTAAAAACATACCTTCGCCCTGTTTGACCAAAAGCGTAGGCTGGGACAATTCAGCATAATTAGTCTCATCTAAACCGATTTTGACTTGGTCGAGAACTGCGGTATTGACTAGGGTGGCGATACCAGTCTCCGCAGGCGGGGCAACGCATTTAGCAGATGGTGTATCGCATTTGGCTGGAGACGGCGTGGTCGAAGCACTGGCAATAGCTAACGGGATTGCCGTCTTACGAAGAAACTCACTCGGTATCGGACTTGGGCTGCTGGCCGTAGTTGAAATCGGATTCAAAGCTAATATGGTCGGAGTTGGATCAACATTTGTCGCCAAAACGGTGGCTGGTAAGTCTGGCGGAGTCGAACTTATTGCCGTCGATTTAGCTACCGTTGACGGACTTTCTTGACTGTCATCCACCACGCGCAAAAGCGCCATCACACTGGCCGTAGTTGTCGGGGCAGTAGAAGCAGTTATTATCGAATTCTCAATCCCGTCCGCGCTGGGCCGACCATAGAAATAGAGCGCACCGCCGCTGGCCACGATCAATAATGCCAGTAACCCGCCGACCAAGAATAGCCGTTTTGAGCGCATCCGCCCTCCTTTAATTTCTCTCTAAAATTAGAGTATCAAGTCTTAAAAAAAAAGCAACCACGACTAACAAATTTACACCTCCAAAATATTTTTAATTTCCGTTGCATTTTGAATCGCATAGGCTTGCGCCGTGTTATGAAAAAAAATATAGCCATCGCACTCATCAGCCTCTACTGATCTAACAAGCTCAGCGAACTTTTGAATATCCCCCGGCGCATACGGCTGTGACACAGCCGCGGCCGGACCATGAAGTCGCAGGTAGAGGAAATCACTCGTTAACGGAACCTCAATTGTCGAACGTAGATTAGCTTTAGTTCCAATTTCTTCCCCAATTCCTAATTCATAATTCCTAATTCGTAAATCAAACGGCCAATCAGCCAAAACCACCGCTGCATTATAGTTTTTCAAAATTGTATAGACTGGCTCGTCAAACCAACTGATATCCCGGAACTCAAAAGCTTGGCGAAACTTACCGTAGACGATCTGAACACGGGCAACTTCAGCTAAAAATTCCTCCAACAATTCGATGTCATGCGGAAATTTCGGTGGTAGCTGCCAAAGAACACCACTTAATTTTTCACCAAGCTCGCTGGCTCGCTCAAAAAATTCAGCTAACTGTTCGTGACACTCGCGTAGACGGTTAGTATGAGTAATAAGCTGGCTCCCCTTTAACACAAAACGAAAATCGTCTGGCGTTCGGCTCTGCCAATGCCTAAAAACCGGACTGGCCGGCAGCCGGTAAAACGTTAGATTGATTTCGACCGCCTTAAAATGCCGGCTGTAGTACTCCAGCCATTGCTCCGGTGGGAGTTCTCTTGGGTAAAACCGCTCCCGCCAGTCTTCGTAGCTGTATCCCGATGTCCCAAGGTAGATCATCGTGATCTCACAATTCTATCTTTCTTATCGTTTGGAAAATAACGTTTGTTGCCGGTGTTCGTTTCGTTCGTCGTCTTCAAAAACTTTGACAACTCCGTAAATACCATCGTAACCTGGTCGAATAACGAGCTTGCCGGCCCGCACCCGCTTAATCCCTTCAGTAACTAATTCGTGTGCCTCGCGCCCGATTTGGTCGAGCGGTAAATCAAGAAGAATTGAAAACTCATTGCCAAAAGCATGAATCAGCTTCCAGTACTCTTGCTCCACTTTTTTCGTGCCTTTCTTTTGGCCAAAGGCATCACCGATAATCTCGGCCAGCGGGACAATATGCTGTGAACGAGGTGCTTGGGGCGGTACAAACCCAACAGGCCGGTCCGCCAACTCATCCACGCGATAGTCCACCCCAATCGTCAGTGGTTTGCCACACTGTGGGC
>JBBTZN010000007.1:0-5917 GCA_038061355.1 Patescibacteria group bacterium
CGGCCATAACCAAAACCGGAGGCACGATGTGCAATCGTATCGCGGACATAGCGCCAAAGGGCTTCGTTTTCCGGTAAGATGTCGTGCGTACCCCGTGGGCTACGCCAGTCGCGTTTTTCAGGCAAAATTGCCTCCGTTACTTATGCTGCTGGTCATAATTGCCGTAAATAGTTCGTTTAATAATGGTTCGGGCCCGGGTTGTGGTAACGAATTGAAGCCAATCGGTTTTTGGTTTGGCCTTGATTGAGGTAAGAATCTCCACGATATCACCGTTTTGCAAATGATGAGCAATCGGTACGATTTTACCGTTGGCTTTGGCGCCGACGCAGTGCAGACCAAGATCTGAATGAATCGCAAAAGCGACATCGATAGGAGTGGCATCTTTGGGTAAATCTAAAACATCACCAACAGGTGTGAATACGAAGATTCTATCCTGGAAAAAATCAAGACGCAATCCTTTTCGCCACTCTTCGGGGTCGTTTCCAGTCTGTTCTAGTCTGGCCAACTCCTGTAACCAAGTTAGTTTTTCTTTGGGTAAACTTGAACGGGCCAGGATCTTGGCTGACTGGGAAATAGGATTTTGCGTCTGTTCTTTGTAGGCCCAGTGGGCGGCAATTCCGAGCTCGGCCCAGTGGTGCATGGCGGGAGTGCGTATTTGAATCTCCGTAATTTTGCCGCCCATGGCAAAAACCGTCGTGTGGAGTGATTGGTAGCCGTTCGGTTTAGGGGTGGCAATATAATCCTTGATTCGTCCGGGCAGGGGTTTCCACATTTGGTGGATAATACCCAGAACCCGGTAACAGTCTTCGGGCGTCGGGACGATAACACGGGCGGCGACGAGGTCGTATATTTTAGCTAAATCGCCATCAAAGCGCTCTAGTTTGCGCCAGAGGCTGTAAATGTGTTTCACCCGCGTGTGGGCCTCGGCGCGAATACCGTGGTTAATTAGGCGCTTTAAAAGGACTCGGCGGATGCGTTCAAGCGAACGATTTTGTCTTTGGATCTCGTTGCCCAGGGTTGTTTTTAACCGCCGGTAATCTTCGGGGTGGGCGTAGGGAAAAGCGAGATCTTCGAGCCGGCCACGAATTTCGCCCATGCCTAGCCGATTGGCCAGGGGGGCATAGAGTTCAAGCGTTTCTTTGGCGATGCGGCGTTGGCGTTGGTTGGGGAGAGCGTCCAAGGTTTCCATATTGTGGAGTCGATCAGCGAGTTTAATCAGCGTTACTCGAATATCGCGGCTCATTGCCAAAAACATTTTGCGCAAGGTTTCAACATGGCGGTCGAAAGCTTCAAAATTTTCTCCACCGTGATTGGTATGATAGCCGCGGTAGGCAGTTTGCCAAGAAGTTTTTAAGTGGATGCGGCCCAGTTTGGTGACTCCATCAACCAAATGGGCAACTTGGGAGCCAAATTGTTTGGTGATCTCTCGCAAGTCGATGGTGGTATCTTCGGCAATATCATGCAAAAGGGCGGCGGCGAGCGTCGCTTCGTCTAAGTGATAATCAGCTAAAAGACAGGCCGTGACTAACGGGTGATTAATGAAGGCTTCGCCGGAAGAGCGGCGCTGATCGGCGTGGGCAAGTTCCGCAAAGCGATAGGCCGATTTAATCGTTTCCAACGCCTTAGCTGGCAGGTAGGTGCCGGCAGTTTCTAAGAGTTGAGCTAAGGATACTTTTGGCTGGCCGGCCACCTAGGTTCCTTTCTTCGTAATCGTTAATTCTAATTGGCTCTGATCCTTAGCTGGTTTGACATCCACGGTTTGACCTGACTTTAGTTGATCAGTGAGAATAAGCTCGGCCAAGGGGTTCTCAAGATATTCGCTAATAACTCGTCGGATTGGCCGCGCTCCGAAGGTTTGGTCAAAGCCGCGCTTGCTGATCCAGCTGATAGCGGGTTCTTTAACTAACAAGTAATAACCAGCCTCGGTTAGGCGGTTGGCTAGTTCAGCTAGCCGTAATTTGACGATCTGGCTGATCGAATCGGGGTTTAAGGGGTTAAAGATGATCGTCGCGTCTAAACGGTTTAAGAATTCGGGACGGAAATAGTCTCGAACTGAAGCTAAAACGCGTTCACTGGCCTCGTGATAATTCTGCTGGGCAAGATTAGTTGGCTGATTGGTAATCGTCCGAAAGCCAAGAGCTTGGGCCTGGCCAAGGGTATCGGAACCAAGATTAGAGGTTAAGATAATAACGGTTTGGGCAAAGCTGACTTTGCGGCCGCGCGCATCTGTTAAGTAGCCGTCCTCGAGAATCTGGAGAAGTAGGTGTTGAAAATCGGGGTGGGCTTTTTCGATTTCATCAAATAAAATCAAACTGTGGGGTCGGCGGCGGACAATATCGGTTAATTTTCCACCGTCCTCATAGCCAACGTAGCCAGCTGGCGCCCCGACGAGACGCGAGACGGTGTGTCGTTCCATAAATTCGCTCATGTCGATTTTTTGAAAGGCTTCGTGACTACCAAAAACTTCTTTCGCTAACAGACGTCCCAGCTCGGTTTTGCCGACACCGGTCGGCCCTAAAAAGAGAAAGCTGCCAAGAGGTCGGTTAGGTAGATTAAGTTTGGCCTGGGCGCGATGAATGGCGGCGACAACTTGCCTAACAGCTTGGCTTTGGCCAATTAAACGCTGATTCAGGCGCTGACGCAGGTCGTCTGGATTGATGATCCCACTTCGAACAAGATAGTCGATGGGTATGTTGGTCATACGGCTGACAACGGCCGCCACATCTGTCTCGGTAATGAGTGGTCGATGGGTTTTAGCCTGTTTCGTTTGCAGCTGGTCGAGTTTTGTTCGGATTTTTGTTTCTTTCTCACGCAAAAGGGCGGCCTGGCTAAAAGCTTCGCGCTCGATAGCTCGATTTTTTTGTTCTTGCAAGCGGATTAGGTCTTCTTCAAACCGACGTTGTTTAATGATGTCTTGATTGGGTTCGTTTAATTGCTTGGCGGCCGCAGCTTCATCAATCACGTCGATGGCTTTATCAGGCAAATATCGATCGTTAATATAGCGGGCGGCGAGCCGTACGGCAGTTGTCAGAGCATGACTATCGAGGCGGACGCGATGAAAGTCTTCATAGGTTGACTTGAGACCCTCAAGAATCGCTTGGGTTTCTAAAAGACTCGGCTCGATAACCGAAATGGGTTGAAAGCGGCGTTCGAAAGCGGCGTCTTTTTCGAGCGAGCGTCGATAGTCTTCTCGTGTCGTGGCCCCTATTATACGCAGTTGGCCGCGAGCGAGGGCCGGTTTTAGGATATTGGCGGCATCCAGCGAGCCTTCGGCACTACCGGTCCCAACCACGGTGTGGAGTTCATCGATAAAGAGAATAACCTGGGGATCAGCTAAAATTTCTTCCATAAGTTTTTTAAGACGCTCTTCGAACTGGCCACGATACATGGTGCCGGCAACAAGTAGCCCAAGGTCAAGGCGCAGGATTCGGCGGCCATTCAAAATAGGCGGTACCTGGCCGGCGCTAATTCGCTGGGCAAGCGCTTCAACAATGGCGGTTTTGCCGACGCCGGGTTCGCCCAAAAGAACTGGATTATTTTTGGTTCGACGGGCCAAAATTTGAATCGCGCGAGTGATTTCGGCAACGCGCCCGATAATGGGATCAAGCTTGCCGGCGCGCGCTTGCTCGGTGAGGTCAACAGTAAAGTGCTCGAGGGCTTTCGTTTTTTTCTCGCGTGTTTTGGGAAAATTGGACAAAGTGCCAATCGGCAAGACATCTTCGTGATGATGAACTTCGTCATCTGGTGGGTGGATATGGCCAACGTGATTCCCATCAAATTCATGATCACTGCCCTCTAGATACGGTTCAATAATTGTCCAGAGGTCGGCACTTTGAGTGAGAGTTGTGAGGAGTTGGCGGCGAATATGCTCGGGGTTGACACCCAGGCGGGCAATGAGCTGATAAGCCCGCGACTCTCGAAGCGAGGTAATGGCGAAAAGGAGGTGTTCGGCCTCGATTTTGTCTTGTTTTAATTGAGCAGCAAGTTTGATAGCGATATTAATGACCATTTTAGCTTCATCAGTCATACCCGCTTGCTGGTTCGTAATTAATTTGTTTAAGGCTAAGACGAGCCGAATTTGTTCGAGGTTAATGGCGTACTCTTTGAGAATTTCAAAAGCGAGGGTTTCGCCAGTTAGAGCTAGCCCAATCAGAACATGCTCGGAACCAATGCCGGAGTGCATACTGTCCGCGACCTGTTGACTCATTGTCAGTATCTTCCGAGCTTGGGGATTAAAATGGCGGAAGATATCTTGAGGATCGCGCATATAAAATGTTGCCCTTCCTCGGAGGTCTTCCCGAATTCTATTTACTTTTTTTTAGTGGATTTGGCCGTGATTTTGGTGGTTTTCTTCTTCGTCGCTTTTTTAGGAGTTTTTTTGGTTGTTTCGCGTACTTCGGCGACCTTTTCGCTGGTATCTTCCGTTGAGGTTTGCTCGCTACTGCTTTCGTTTGACTTGGCACCTTGATTTTTTTCAATATCGATCGAGTAGCCCGTGAGTTTTGAGGCTAGCCGGACATTTTGACCGCCGCGGCCAATCGCCAGCGAGGTCTGATCTTCTGGTACAAAGACCCGGGCTTTGTGGAGATTATCGTCAATTTCGACCTCGCGGACTTTGGCCGGTGAGAGGGCGTTAGCGATAAACTTTTTAGCGTCATTATCCCAAAGGATAATATCGATTTTCTCTTCGCCGATTTCAGCCAGCACTCCTTGAACCCGGACACCGCGCTGGCCAACGCAACTCCCGACTGGGTCAAGGCTCGGCTGATGGGCAACGACGGCCATTTTTGTGCGCGACCCGGCTTCGCGAGCCACAGCCTTAATTTCGACGGTACCAACCCCGATTTCTGGTACTTCATTATTGAAGAGGCCTTTAATCAGGCCACCCTCCGTGCGGGAAACTAAAACCCGTGGGCCGCGTGACGACTCTTCAACGCCGACAACGTAGACCTTAAGGCGTTGACCGATGTAGTAGCGCTCACCCGTGATTTGGCCAGAGGGCAACATAATAGCGTTGATTTTTGAAAGGTTAATAATAATGTCGTTCGCTTCGATTTGCTGGACAGAGCCCGTAACAACAGTCCCTTCTTTCTCTTTAAATTCAGTAAAGAGGAGATCGCGTTCCGCTTCGCGCAGACGTTGAATAATGACTTGTTTGGCGGTTTGGGCGGCGATGCGGCCAAATGATTCTTGGTGGGGTAGAGGTAAGAGGATTTCTTCGCCAACCTTAATGTTTTTTTGGTGTTTCTTGGCATCAGCTAAAAGTATTTGACTGTGTTCGTCTTCGAATTCGGTCTTTTTGACGATTGTGAACACCTGAAACATTTTGGTTTGAGTAATATCATCTTCGTCGAGTACAGCGCGCACGACTTGTCGACCGTGGCCATAATCCTTACGATAAGCGGCCGCTAGAGCGGCTTCAACGGTTTCGACGACGACTTCGCGGGGCAAGCCTTTTTCGTCGCAGATCTGATTCAACGCGGCCATAAATGGTGAGAGAGCCATATATATACTCCTTATGTATACTTTAATTTGTTTGCCAGGTACTTTCAATGATTTTTGTCTCGCCAATCGGCTCAATGCCAAATGACGAATTCTTAATTTCAAATCAATGTTCAATGATGCAATTCTCATTAATGTCCATGATTAAAAAACAACTGACCGTCATTCGTGACCGCCAGTAGGATTACACTAACTTAAGCGAATGGGAAAAGCAACTCCTGTCCTGACTAATCTTTATTAAATAAGACTGCTAAGGGAAAACGGACAACGGCCGTCCAAATACGATTAAAGCGCCAGGGTTCGAGGATTAAGCGCCAGAGCCACTCGAGCCAGAGGATGCGAAAGAGAGCGGGAGCGCGGCGGGCCGAACCAGTCATAAAGTCAAAGGCGCCGCCAACACCGATCATCACCGGGA
>JBBTZN010000008.1:0-4734 GCA_038061355.1 Patescibacteria group bacterium
TGTCAACTTGTAAATTTGACGAAACAGTAAAAGCCGGCGTAAAGGTCTGTACGCGCAGATGCGTTTTGTAATATTTTCTGTGGTCGGGGTGCCGGGATTTGAACCCGGGACCTCGTCGTCCCGAACGACGCGCGCTACCGAGCTGCGCTACACCCCGATTATCGGATTTTCAATACTGACGCTAATCCCCCAAAAGGTATACCTTCTCGAGCAGACTGATCCGATTTTACCTGATATAATGAGCTCTGACGAGCCCCCGTAGTTTAATGGATAGAACATCCCCGTCCTAAGGGGCAGATGACCGTCCGACTCGGTCCGGGGGCACCAAAAGCCTAAAAGCATAGAAACCTTGCACATTAGCTCCAGGTTAGCTATCCTAAACGAAATTCATCATAATATAAGTATAAGTCATTGAATGAGAATAGTCAGATGCTAGATTTTAAAAAACTCACTGACCCTAGTTACATCTTGGATCTTCGGCCGGATTCCAACTCTGATTTAGCCTTTATTTTATCGATTGTGTTTGGTCTGGCCATTATTGCCAGCGGTTTCGTCTGGCTAATTCTTACGCGGCGGGAAAAAGCTAAGCCAGTTCTAAAAGGTATCCGAACTAGGCTTGTGCGTTGGTTGTTTACCACTGGTTTTGTCGGTCTGTTTTTGATATTTTTCCGCGCCACCGGGATTCCTTATTTTGGCATGCGGATTGTTCTTCTCACCTGGTTATTGGTCAGCCTGATTTGGTTGATTCTAATCCTCACCTACCTCTTGAAAAAATTTCCGATTGAGCGTAGTCTCTATGAAGAGCATGTTCTCCGGGAACGCTACCTTCCCAAGAAGAAGGTCGGTACCCGGTAATTTTTGCTTGCTTAAGAGCACGAAGATTGAAGGAGCTGCATGAGTCCTAGCGCGACTGTCACCGACACCATGGCCAACCTGGTTGAAGAGCTTGGTTCAGCAATTATCCCCTTTCGTCAGGGTGATATTGCCGAAGTCGAGGTTATTGGCGTTTCTAAGCAGCGCGTTTTAGTTAATGTTGCCGATTTAGCCCTTGGTTTTGTGCCGCAGCGCGAGTTTTCGCCCGACAGCAGCCAGCTTGAGCCGGGACGCAAAGTCCTTGGCTATGTGCTTGTGCCTGAAAACGAAGACGGTTTTGTGGTTCTTTCCCTGAAACGGGCCGACCGCGAACGTCTTTGGCGGACAATTTCTGAACAGATGGAAACTGGTGCCATCTTATCAGTTAAAGTGACGAGCGCCAACAAAGGTGGTTTGGTTATTGATTACGGTGGGATTGAGGGCTTTTTGCCACTTTCCCAACTTTCGTCTGGCCAATACGCCAAACTCGTCGCGGGCGGCGATCTCGAAGGTAAATTGCGCCAGATCGTTGGACAAACCATCCGGGTTAAGATTCTTTCGTTTGATGAGCGCAACCGCAAACTGATCTTTTCGGAAAAAGCTGTTGGCTCGGCCGAAACCGAAGCTCGCATTCATGAGCTGAAAGTTGGCGATAAAATAGAAGGGACTATCACCGGCATTGTTGATTATGGTTTGTTTGTGGATATTAGCGAACTCGAAGGCCTTGTCCATATCTCCGAATTGGCCTGGGAGCGGGTAAATGACATTCGTAAACTCTACAAAGTTGGGGAAAAAGTGATGGTCAGTGTGATCGGAGTCGAAGAGAACCGTGTTTCTCTCTCGATCAAACGCCTCCAACCTGATCCTTGGCAGGAAGCCGTTAAAACTTATCAGGTTGGTCAACGAGTTACCGGCGAAGTGACGCGCCTTACCCAGTTTGGCGCCTTTGTGCGTCTCGATGCAATCGTCGAAGGTTTGGTGCACGTTTCGGAAATTCTTCCCCGAACGACCGATGGCACCGATGCTAATATCGCCAGCGTCTTAACAAGCGGTGAACGTTACCCCTTTATTGTTCTCTCGATTGAACCAACTAGCCACCGTATTTCGCTCTCCTATCGATCAGCTCAAGCTAACGCTCCTGCTACTAAAGACGCCGCCTAAGCTTAGCTTATTAGGGTAACGCTTGCTGCGACTTGTCCAACTGACCGCGATTAGCTAGACTAAGTCGATATGCAAATCACTGCCCGAGAATCTGGCCAATTTGAACTTAAAGTCCGCGACGCCGTGGTGCTGTTAGGGACAAATCTTTCGATCGGCGACTATGTCCTGCCCGGTCCCGGTGAGTACGAAATTGCGGGGATTATGGCCGAAGTGACCGCACATACCGTCCGTTTCGTTGTTGATGATTTTCAAGTTGGTTTTTTACGTTCAGCCATTCAGAAACTTCCCGATCAAGAGCTCGAACAGGTCGGGAATGTCGATATTCTTTTTGCCCCAGTTGGTTTCGAAGGCAGCAGCGGTCTCACCCCCAAAGAGCTTATTAGCCTGGCTAACCAAGTTGAAGCCCGTTTGATTGTGCCAATTAAGATGCAAGAAAATACTAAGGAAGGTCTCCAAGCCGCTTTTCCCCAAGCCGAAGTTATTTCTAGCCCCTTAAAGATCACGCGTAGTCAACTACCCGAGGAAGGTTCTCGTATTCTTGTTTTTGATTAGGCTTGAGATTGATGAGTATCGATCGCAGTCTTTTACAACGCTTTGCCTCTTGGGTGAGCAGTGCCCAGCGGGTTCTTTTGGTCGCTCACGAACGCCCCGATGGCGATGGGATCTCGTCAGCTTTGGCGATGCGCCAAGCCTTGCGTCAGCTTGGTAAAGTTGCCGACTGTGTTTCACGTGATCCCATCCCGGCTACCTTTCAGTTTCTGCCCGAGGCCAACACTTTCGTCCGGGACTTTTTTATAGGTGACTACGATACGATTATAACTTTTGACTGTGGTGATGCCCGCCGGACCGGTTTTGATGACCGTTTTCGGGTTTTCGCCCACACTCGTCGGCGGTTAATTAACATCGATCACCACCCGAAAAACGATCTTCATCGGGTGGCGAACATGAATCTTATTGATCCCGGGGCGGCCGCCACGGCCCAAATCGTTTATGAAATTTTTGGCAGTCAAGGCTGGCCGATTAATCACAGCATTGCCACCTGTCTGCTCTGTGGCCTTCACACCGACACCGGTGGTTTTAAGCATCCCAACACCACTCCTCGTGTTTTGAAAATTGCCTCCGATCTCCTTGCCCGTGGAGGTCGTCTCAAAGACATTACGCGTCACCTGGTTAATGCGCGGTCGGTGCCAATGTTACGCCTCTGGGGCCTAGTCTTAAATCGGCTTCGCCAGAGGGTTGATCTCGGTATCGTCTCTTCAATGGTCACCCTTGAAGATTTGAAACAGTGTCAAGCCACGCATGACGATGTGGCCGGAGTCGTGAATTTGATTAAAAATATCCCAAAGACAAAGGTGGCTATTCTCTTTATCGAAGAGACCGACGGCTCGATTCGGGCCAGTCTCCGCACCGATGCCGAGGGTGTCGACGTCGCTCGCCTGGCCGCCCTTTTCGGCGGCGGGGGGCTCAAGAAAGCCGGTGGTTTTTCCATCACTGCCCACCTTCATTCCACGCAAAACCACTGGGATATTGTCTGGCAGTAAACTTCTTTCAAAATCCTCATGTCAAGTACCCATTTCTTTAGACACTTTGTCTACACAGACATTTAGTTAACGGTTGTTAATAATCGGATTTGGTAACATTCTTCAAAGCGGCTCGGCGACATTTTCAAGCTCGTGTGAATACGGCGTTGGTTGTAATAGATGATTTGCTGACCAATCGCCTCTGTGAGTTCGCCGAGGTTCTCGAACCGATCGATCTGCCCTAGATCAACCTTGAACTGGGAATAAAAGGACTCTTGGAAGCCATTTTCCCAGGGGGATGATTTGTGACTCATCGAGATCGTGATCTCGCGTTCCCGGAGGATTGCCAGATAGTCTTCGGCCTCATACTCACTGCCTTGATCGGAGTGGTGATAGTCGGGCGTTTTTTGGGTTGTAGCCAGAGCCTCCGTGAGGGCGGCCATCACCAGGAACCGGTCGTGGAATCGAGAAAGGTGCCAACCGAGAATCTTCCGGGTATAGAGATCAATCACCGTTGCCAGATAAAGAAAGCGACCCTGGAAGTTGAGATAGGTAAAATCGGTTGCCCAGACAACCTGGGGTCGGATCGGACAGAAGAACTGGATGCGGTTGGGATAGGGGGCAGCCGGCTTCTCTCGGTCAGCTGGTTTATCGGGCGCCCGAACCCGGCGCCGGTAGGGTTTGAGGCCAAAGAGCCGCATGACGCGGCGGATGCGCTTCTTATTCAGGCCGAGTTCGATGGCAATCCGTTTGTGGCCATAACTAGGATGGTCAGTGAGGACGGCCCTGATCTCCTGGAGGAGAAGCTGATCCTTGGCTGGCAGTCGGGGTTGGTAGTAGAGGGACCCTCGACTGACACCGAGGCTTCTGGCGCGTTCAGTAACCGTAGTTTTTTTGGTTAGTACCAGATCCGTCCGGGCGATCGTCATGACCGCCCCTTTTTAAGTTTGGTGATCTCCGTCGTTAAGCGGCCCACGATCGCATAGAGGGCTTCATTCTCCCGTTTGAGTTGATTGACAAGGACGAGACTTGGCGCTTTCTCGGCAGTTTTGGCCAGCCAGTTATAAATCGCTTTGGTGCTCACCCCATGGTCACGGCTGGCCTGGGCAACTGAGATACCTTCCGCTTTAATTCGATGCACGACTTCGGCTTTGAGCTCGGGCTTGATAGGTACCGACATAATCTCCTTTCTGCCTGCAAT
>JBBTZN010000009.1:0-3855 GCA_038061355.1 Patescibacteria group bacterium
AGCTAACTATCGCGAATTTCTCATAGATTTTGCTAGTTACGCCCGCGATCTCGAGCTCATTAAGCATCATGCAATCGATGAAACAGATTAAAATTCCCATACTCCCCATTCCACTCGACGAGTGGGAATTGGGAATTAGTACTCTTTTCGGCCCTCAAGAGCTCGGGCTAAAGTTAGTTCGTCGGCGTATTCGAGGTCACTGCCCACGGGCAAACCCCGAGCCAAGCGAGTAATTTTGAGATCCTTAAGATGCGGCAGGTCATGACCTAGTCGCTCAATTTGCTGTTGTAGATAAAGGGCTGTCGCCTCACCCTCAAGGGATGGGTCAGTTCCTAATACCAATTCGTGAATCGGTGACTGCGTAACTTTGAGGCGATCGAACAATTCTCGCACCCGCAGCTGTTCGGGCCCAATTCCGTTAATCGGCGAAATAACCCCCCCGAGCACATGGTAGCGACCATCCCAACCCGCCCGCTCCAGGGCCAAAACATCCAGCGGCTCTTCGGCCACCAACAGACTCTCTTGCCGACGCTGACCGTCACTACAAATCAAACATGGGTTTTCTTCGGCCACATTAAAACACTGCCCACAGGTGACAAGATTTTTGCGAAGATCCAGCAGAGCCTGACCGATATCGACAGCAAACTGCTCTGGCCGGGTTAAAAGATAAAAAGCCAACCGGCTCGCCGACTTAGGGCCGATACCAGGTAATTTGGAAAACTGATCAATTACACCTTGAATAGATTTAGGGAGCTTACGTGAATTCATATTGGCCTACCATACAAAAAATAACTCTAAGAATCTAGTAAAAACGGTCATTGCGAGGTCGTCACGGCGACCGTGGCAATCCCAATCCAAAGATTGCTTCGGCCGACATTCGCAATAGAGAGGTCTGGATTCCCGCTGTCGAATTCACCTCGACGAATCGGCGCGGGAATGATAAAGGGGTTATTTCTTGGATTTAGCAGTTTTCTTCGGACTCTTTGTCGATTTCGATGTTTTTCTTGTTTTCCACTGAGCAACTTTATTCGGGTCAGGTAATGTAGCCGGTTTAGCCAAATCCCAAGTCGCGGCTTTACAGTCTGGGTAGCGATTGCAACTCCAAAAGGTCTTGCCCCGTCGGGTCTTGCGCTCAACCAACTCCCCTTCCGCGCAAATCGGACACTTCAGGCCCGTCGAAACCACAATCGGCTTGGCGTTGCGACAATCCGGGAAACCGATGCAAGCCAAGAACTTACCAAACCGGCCCATCTTCACCTGCATCGGCTTGGCGCACTTATCACAAATCTCATCGGTTGTTTCGGTAATAAGTTGTTGTTTCGAGACGGTCTCGATCTTCGTCTCCAACAGTTTCTCAAAAGGATCATAAAAATCATGCAAAACTTTAACCCAGTTAGCTTCACCCTCCGCGATTTTATCGAGATTCTCCTCGATTGCCGCCGTAAACCCAATATCAACAATATCTGGAAAGTGTTCTTTTAAGAGATCCGTCACAATCATGCCAATCTCTTGTGGAAAAAAGACTCGTTTTTCGAGTTGCACATAGCCGCGATCAACAATCGTGGCCATCGTCGGTGCATACGTACTTGGCCGACCAATGCCGTGCTCTTCGAGAGCCTTAATCAAACTCGCCTCGTTATACCGCGCCGGTGGCTCGGTAAAGTGTTGATCTTTATGAAGCTCTACGAGATCAAGCGAATCGCCTTTGCCAAGCGTCGGTAAGCTGCGCTCCTCCAGTTTCACTGGCCAAACCCGCATAAACCCGTCAAATTTCACCATGGAACCGGTTGCCGAAAGTTCAAATTTATCGCCTGCGTTCAATGCATCCACAATAATTTTTGAAACAGCCATGATTGCCGGCTGCATTTGACAGGCGATCGTTCGCTGCCAAATCAATTCGTACAGACGCTGATGGTCGTAATCCCCCGCTCCAAGTGCTTCGGCCGTCAGGCTCACATCGGTGGGACGAATCGCTTCGTGAGCCTCTTGAGCGCCCTTGGCCTTCGTCTTATAGAGTCGCGGCCCACTCGGCAGGTAAGACGGTCCAAATTTATTTTGGATAAGTGTGCGCACCGCGGCGATGGCCTCACTGGCCAGGTTCATCGAGTCCGTACGCATATAGGTTATTTTGCCATCTTCGTAGAGATCCTGGGCGACTTTCATCGTTTTTTTGGCCGAAAAACCGAGTTTGCGCGAGGCTTCTTTCTGCAGCGTCGAGGTGGTAAAAGGAGCGGAGGGGTATTTTTGTTGATCCGTCGTTTCCAGACTTCGCACTGAATAAGCGGCCTGTTGCAGTTGTTGATCAATCTTTTCCGCCTCGGCCGCTGTTTTAATCGTCAGCTTCTCAACTTTTTGACCATTATGGCCAACGAGTTGCGCCGTAAAAGCGTCTTCTATTCGCTGTTCGCCATTCGCCATTCGCTTCGTCAAATCGGCTTCAATCGACCAGTATTCCACTGGTACGAAAGCTAAAATCTCTCGCTCGCGGTCAACAATTATACGAACCGCCACCGATTGCACGCGACCAGCCGAGAGCCCTTTAAATAGTTTTTTCCATAAGAAGGGTGACAACTTATAGCCCACGAGCCGGTCGAGAATCCGTCGGGCTTGTTGGGCATCAACCAGGTGCGTATCGATGGCTCGCGGATGCGCTACCGCGTCCCGAATCGCATCCTTCGTGATCTCATGAAACGTAATGCGATGCACCTCAAGTGCAGGCGATTGGCGAGAAGCGATTGGCGATAAGTTTTTAGATAATCCGTTTTTTTCTATTCGCTTCTCGCTTCTCGCTTCTCGCTTACCGAGGCCGAGCGCCTCGGTAAGGTGCCAGGCAATAGCCTCCCCTTCGCGGTCATAGTCGGTTGCGAGATAGACAGTATCCGCTTTTTTCAGGACATCCTGGAGGGCGGCAATCGTTTTTTCAGCCTTGGGTAATATACGGTATTCAGGTTCAAAATTGTGAGCTGTGTCAACGCCAATCTTACCTTCGGGCAAATCGCGGACATGGCCAAAACTAGCCAGCACTTTATAGTCTGACCCCAAATATTTTTCAATTGTCCGGCCTTTAGCCGGCGACTCAACAATTACTAATTTCATAAATCATAAATCTAAAATCTAAATCACCAATCCCGAAACAGACTCTCTCATAACCAAAATTCAAATATTCAAAACCTCTCTTGTCTCGGATTTCGAACTTCGGATTTCGGATTTTCCGGTTTATAACCGGATATACCAGCCCGGTTGGATCATTCTGACATAACCTTGAATTTCGAGGATTGTCAAATGTCCTTGCAAGATGGGTAGGTCGATGGTAGCTCGTCCCGCGAGATTGTCAATATGGGTTGGTTCGCTGTGCGAAAGCAATGTGAGCAGAACAGTACCAGCTTCATCCGGCGGTTTGCGCGCTGGATTCGTGGTGAGCGCGCCGAGAAGTGGCAGGTTCAAAAGACTCAAGACATCATTGGCTTCGGTGACGGGGCGGGCACCAAGTTTGAGCAAATTATTAGTCCCGGCTGACGTGGGCGCCGTAATTGGCCCCGGCACCGCCCGCACATCTCGATTCTCTGCCAAAGCCAAACCAGCTGTAATGAGCGACCCCGACTGTAAGGCGGCTTCAACGACAATCACCACTTGAGACAATCCGGCAATAATCCGATTGCGGCGGGGAAAAGCTCCCCGATGAATCTCGCCACCAGCCGGTACTTCAGAAATAATTGCCCCACCTGCGGCCAGCATGCGGCTTCCCAGTTGGCGGTGGCTCACCGGGTAGATTTGATCAATCGGCGTCCCCAAAACCCCGATCGTCACTCCCCCACCTTTAAGCGCCGCCTTATGAGCGGCCGCATCAATACCATA
>JBBTZN010000010.1:0-3372 GCA_038061355.1 Patescibacteria group bacterium
CGCCTTGCTCCAGCGCAGGGGTGCCCAACTTCGCGGCACGCCCGAGAGCGACTACCCGGTACTCTCGTTCCGTGATGACGGTCGGTTCGCCATCGGCTATGGCCTCGACATGAAGCGCGGCCAAGCCCGACACTACCGCGCCATCTATCTGGTGCCCAAGCCTATCAAGAAGGGCTAGAACCCACTGTAAAGGGCGGCTTCGGCCGCTCCTTTCAATTAATGAGCGAATCTGATAAAGTAAACAACAGGCGAACTTGTCGCAATTTTTAGTATTAATATAATCAACTTATCTAGCACCCATCGCGTTATTGCGAGCTACAGCGAAGTCACCGCTAGAGCGGGATCCCGTCCAACGGCGGGACAATCTAGTGAGATCGCCACGAGCCGCCATGCAGCTCTCGCGATGACCAATGGATACGTTTATTTTATTAAGTAAGGAAGCTTGAATATATGGCACGCCGACCGAAAAAAAAGACCGTCTCGAAGGCCGAACAAAAAAGTGTTCGCCGTATTGAGGCTGTTCGCGCCACCCAGCCGATGGTGGAAAGTGCTCCCATTGAGGTTAAACCAACGACCAAAAAGCCAGTTGAGATTCCGGGTACAATTGTGGTTCGCGAGTTAGCCATTATACTTGATCTGCCGGTTGGTAAAGTGATCGGCGAGTTGGTTAAAAATGGCATCATGGCCACCCTCAACAACTCGATTGATTTTGATACGGCGGCCATTGTCGCCGACGAACTCGGTTTTGAGGCTCGGCGCGAAAGTGCCACCCCCCAAGAAGTGGCTGAAGATTTAGGACATAATGAAGAGCGCCTTACGCGCCCGCCGATTGTCACCGTCATGGGCCATGTTGACCATGGTAAGACTAAACTGCTCGATGCTATTCGTTCCACGAATGTGGTTGCCCAAGAGTCGGGCGGTATCACCCAACACATCGGCGCCTATCAGGTAAAAGTAAAAGATCGACTCGTGACCTTTTTGGATACACCGGGCCATGAGGCCTTTGCCGCCTTGCGCGCCCACGGCGCCAATATTACCGATCTAGTGATCTTGGTGGTAGCCGTTACCGAAGGCGTTCGTCCGCAAACAATCGAGGCTCTCTCTCACGCCCGGGCCGCCAATGTGCCGATTATTGTGGCGCTTAATAAAATAGATTTGCCCGAGGCCAACCCTGATCGAACAAAAAAAGAATTGGCGGATCATGGTTTGATTCCCGAAGAATGGGGCGGCAAAACGATCATGGTGCCGGTTTCGGCCAAAACCGGTGATAACCTCGAACAACTGCTCGATATGGTGCTCTTAGTCGCTGATCTGGCTGAACTTAAGGCTCGCGCCACCGGTTCGGCCGTGGGAGTCGTTATCGAATCACACCTCCAGGCCGGCCTTGGTCCGCTGGCCAGTGTTTTGGTTCAAGAGGGCACGTTAAAAGTCGGCGATGCTCTGACCGTCGGCACTACCTATGGCAAGATCCGAGTCATGCAAGATTGGCGGGGTAAAAAAGTTACAGAAGCCACGCCCGGCACGCCGATTCAAGTGGCGGGTCTGCGCGATGTGCCCCACTTTGGCGATCGGGTTCGCGTCGTCGTCGATGAAAAAACCGCCCGGGCCCTTGTCGCTACCAAGTCGGCGATTCGTAAAGTTTTAACACTCTCTAGCCTGTCGGCCGCTATCAAAGATGGCACCATAAAAGAGTTGCCGATTGTCTTAAAAGCCGATGTGCAGGGCTCGCTCGAGGCGATTAAACAGTCGCTCGAAAACCTCTCCACCACCGAGGTCGCCGTCAAGCTGATCTCCGCTGGCATTGGGGCGGTGTCGGACTCCGATATTCAACTAGCTGGTACGGCTCACGCCCTCGTTTTGGCTTTTCGCGTGCCCGTTTTACCATCGGCCAAAAAGTTAACAGAACAGTTGGCAATTCATATCAGTAGTTACGAGATTATTTATCAGTTGATTGACGAAGTCGCTGCCGCTCTATCGGGTCTTTTGGCTCCAGAAATTATTGAGGTTGAACTTGGTCGCCTGATGATTCTTAAAATTTTTCGCGCCAGTGGTTCAGAAGTAATTCTGGGCGGTAAAGTTTTAGACGGGGTGATTGAACGCAATGCTTTTGCGCGCGTTTTACATGATGGTACCTTGGTTGGCGAAGGCAAAATCCGCACCCTGCAGCGTGAAAAAGAGAGTGTTGCTTCGGTGGCCAAAGGTTTTGAGTGCGGCCTTGGTCTTGAAGGCTCGATGAAGGCGGAGATAGGAGACTCGGTTATTGCCTTTAAAACCGAAGAACGCACACGTCGCTTAGCAAAAGACACAACCAGCCCGAAAGTTTAAATCGTTAAACACTATCAATCAAAGAACAAAGTAGAGATGTTACCTATTCTTGACAGTGAGAGCTGTTATTTTAAAAGAACCTTATCAGTTTCGGATTTCGAATTTTTAGTTTCGAATTTGAGATAAGTTGGGGATAACTGACTTGACGCACCATTCCCTCTCCGCTATTCTATATAACGCATACCCAACAACCAGTAGCTGATAGTTTTGAGGTTGTGATGGTAGGCAAGGAGCGGTTTTGCGTAGAAACTCTATCTTAGAGTCACTCAAGCAGCTTCAAATAAAAATTGCTCAACAAATCCCCGGTCAAAAAATCCTCAAAGTTCGAACAAGCCTTACCGCCGCCAGCCGGAATTATTGGCGGTATCTAGGAAAAAAGGTGAGCCGAATTGATTGGCCAGGCCTGCACCGACACGGTATGGCCTTAATTAGTCGTCTCCGGCGCGAGTTTTTCTATATCGACCATAAGGCCCTGGCCCCGTACTTAGGACTTTTAGTTCTAACTGGTTTTGTTTTTATTGGTAACCAAGCTAACCAACAGGCTTTGGCAGCAACGGTCGAACAAGAGATACTTGTTTCTGATGTTGAGCCGGATGTTGTGGAGTCGATTTTAAGTGCTCTTGATCCTTTAACGCCGGAAATCGAAGAGGCCCCTGAAGAAGTTGCCAGCCGCCTCGTGGTGGCGGGTGATAACGGTGCCGTCTTGCCACGGCCGGAAATGACAGCTATTTCTGAAGCCGAGACTCTCTCGAAGAAAGATCCGATTCCCTATACTGTTCAAAAGGGCGACACGATGAGCTCGATTGCCAAGGCTAATGGCCGAACGATCGCCACGATACTCGAAGCGAATAGCATCGCGCCTGAAGATGCCGGCAAGATTGCCCCCGGCACAGTTTTACAAATTCCTCAAGAAGATACGTCAGACTCGTTGGCCTGGCTGGAAGCTGACCAAAAGGTCAAGGCCGAAGCAGCTAAGAAGCGAGCCGAGCAACAGGCCAAATTGGCTACCTCTAAGAAAAAGGGTGGCAAGACCCTCGCCAGTGTCCG
>JBBTZN010000011.1:0-7957 GCA_038061355.1 Patescibacteria group bacterium
TAGTACCTGACTTGACCACTCCATTCATTTTTTCAGTGATCTCTTGGTAAACTTTGCTTTTTTCGGGTTACTAATGCTCTACAATGTAGGGTGTGGCCTATATAAGAAAAGTGCGGACTGCAAGCGGAGCAACGGCTGTTCAAATCGTCCATAAAATTCATGGTCGAATTGTTAAACTCGAACATATTGGCAGTGCCCATACTGACATTGATCTCCAAACACTCATTGCGCTGGCTAAACAGCGGTTGCTCGGTCAACAACAATCTTTATTTCCCAAAGCCCCCGCACCACTGCAAGTATATCTTCGGCAGTCAGTCTCACAGGTACTTTTTACCTGTTTTAGCGAATTGTATCGTCAGCTTGGTTTTGACAAGCTCCAAGATACTGCGTTTGAGTCGTTATGTATTGCTCGGATCGTGGAGCCGACAAGTAAATTAGATACACTGCGTGTTTTAGTTGAGCTCGGTATCACTGGTTTTAGTAATACCAGTATCCATCGTTGTCTTAGGCAAATCATTACCAAGAATTACCGGAAAAAAATAGCTGGGTTCTGTTTTGCTCGGGCCAAGAGTCAAGGAATAACACTGGTCCTATACGATGTAACAACGTTATACTTCGAAGCCCAACAGGAAGACGATTATCGTAAACCGGGAATGAGCAAGGAGCGTCGACTGGAGCCACAGATCGTTGTCGGTTTACTTGTCGACCAACACGGTTTTCCGCTTGAGATCCATAGTTTTGAAGGTAACACGGCAGAAACCACAACCATCCTGCCGGTGATTGAACAGTTCAAAGCCGAGTATAATCTCAAAGACGTTACGGTAGTCGCTGATGCCGGTATGCTGAGCGCTAAGAATCTCCAGGCTCTAGCCGAAGCTGGATGTCGGTACATTGTTGGTTCACGCTTAACCAAAATTCCCTATGATATTGCTGAATACCAAAAAACCAAAGAATTGACTAATGGCCAAATCGTTACAACCAAACTTGGAAACGAGCAACGGGTTATCTACCAGTACAGAGCTAAACGAGCAGCTTTAGATCTACGCAATATCGCCAAACAAATCGAGAAAGCCAAGAAGATAATCAATGGCACAACAGTGACTAAAAAAGCAAAGTTTCTCACCCTTAAGACAAAAGAAAAGAAACTCAACCAAGCTCTTATTGACAAAGCCCGGGCTCTTGCTGGCATTAAGGGATATGTAACGAATCTAAGCCAACCAGATGAACAGATCATTACCTGCTACCACCAGCTATGGCGCGTTGAACAATCCTTCCGCATGAGTAAGTCTGATCTTAAGGCCAGACCGATTTTCCATCACAAGCGAGATGCTATTGAAGCTCACCTTACTGTCGTATTTGCGTCTTTAGCTATTAGTAAAGTCGTTGAAGAGCGAACCAACTTGAGTATAAAAAAGTTTGTTAAACTTCTGCGGCCGATTCGTAGCGGAACAGTTATCATTAACGGTGTAGTCTACCCAGCAGAGCCAGAGATTCCAGAGAATGTAACAATAATCCTCAAACAGCTAAGAGTAGGTCACTAATTTGGTCAAGTCAGGAGTTTTTTACTTTGAAGGACAAGTAAGAAGTAATTTTAATTGGTTTATTGTCTGATTTCATAATGTGATATCTATAGTATAACAAACGCCCTCGATTCAAAGAACCGAGGGCGCTGAAGTCAGGCAATGAGAAAGTCGATGAAGGGATCGAGCAAATTGAGACCGCAGGCATATTGAAGCCATAACCATTGTCCATTTGGATTAAGTTCCAAAAAGATCGGTTCGTCTTCATCGACGATGGCGAGATCAATAGCCCCAAAAGCAAGACCGTAGCTGGCCATGAGTGCGTGTATCTTCCGCACTAAGACTGGCTCCAGGGTGCATGGTTCGTGCCGAATGCTCTTTAGGGGAAGTTGTTTAATGTCATCGGCTGGACGATCGGGGATTTGCCGCATCGCGAACACTTCATTACCGAAGACAATTACGCGGACTTCCGAATTGATCCGTAACCGTTCTTGGGCATAGCATGGGGCGCCGGTGAGGGCAGCAGCAAAATGCTCGGGCGTGAGACGGCGCGTGCCGGTGACCAGCGCCTCTTGTCCCATTCCAATCACCTGGGATTGGAGTGGTTTTGCGACGATTTCGCCGCCATGCTGGTCAGCAAATGCGGAAAGCATTGCCTGATCCGTCGTGAGCAGAGTATCAGGAATCCTGAGGCCCAAGGCCTTAGCCCGTTCGAGTTGAACAATCTTCGAGCGTGCCTGAGCCAGCCGATCGCGTGGGTTAATCCATCGGCAGTGGCGGAACTGAGACAGAATTGCCTCGAGGAGACCTTCCGACTCCTGGCGGATGAACGATTGGATCGGATCGTTACCTTCCGGGAAGTAGACTTTCCGATACCAAACCACCTCGACCTCGGGAATGAGCCAGGAATTATGCGATGGGATGCCCGGGATGGCGCTGATTCGCCAGATGTGTGACTCGGTGATGAGTCGATCGCTGTCGAGGCGGCAGACAGGCACGCCACGCTCGCCGAGTCGCAGAAGAACACGGTCGGCGTGTGCATCTTCAGAATTACTGACAATCAGGATTGTTTTCTGTGCCATAATACTTCCCCCTCTGTTTTTGAAAGAGCAACAGTAGATACTAGCGAACCATGTTCATTTCTTCAAGGGCACACGACTTATGTCGTGGAGCGATTAGTGATGAGAAAATAGAGATCAGAGATTAGGAAACAGAGATTAGAAAATGGCGATTAGACCTGCCTGCCGGTAGGCAGGGATTAGGGAATAACGAACTTGTTAATTAGACCTTGGAGTAGGCGCGCCGTCTCAAATGCAAGCTGCTCTATATCTGATAGATCTTTTTCAGCTGCATATTTTAGATCCCTTGATAAGTCGAGGTAATAGATTAACTCGGCCAAGGAACCACGGGCGATATGATAGAAATTTCTTTTCTCTTTAACTGTTTGTCGCGCCCACCCTTCAATAAGATTCGCCGGCACCGAAACGGCTGCTCGCCGCATCTGTGAGATTAGGGCAAATTGCTCGTCTTTTGGATAACTCTTTGTAATCGAATAAATCCTCAGTACGAGGGCATGCGTTCTCTGGTAAACAAGTAACTTTTTGTAAGCTGGATTATAAGCTACCATGCCTAATCTCTAATCGCTATTTTCTAATCTCTGATCTCTTTTTCGCCCCTAGTCTCTTAGTTCCCCAATTTCTTAATCCCCTAGTTTTTTAATCGTCTAGTCGTCATTGCGAGGTCCGTAAGCGGATCGTGGCAATCTCGTTTGGCAATATATCAGATTACTTCGCTTTGCTCGTAATGACGGGATGTGTTAGCCGAGACCGATAGCGTCCGAAACGCGCGCCAGGGTTTGACTGGCAATCTGATTAGCCCGCTGGGCACCGGCCTGTAAATGAGTATCGAGCGTGGTTGGATCGTCCATATAGTTGGTAAAGCGTTTTTGGAGCGGCTCGAGCTCGGCAATGACGACATCGGCGAGCTCATCCTTAAAGGTGACGTAGTTATGCGTGGCAAATTTGGCTTCAATCACCTCGCGCTCGAGGCCCGAAAAGAGTTCGTAAATAGTCAGCAGATTGGTGATAGCAGGACGATTTTCGTCGTAGCGAATCGATCGCTCCGAATCCGTTACCGCCCGGGCAAACTTTTCGCGAATCTGATTCGGAGTATCGAGTAGGCTAATAGCATGGCCAGGTTTGCCGTCGCTTTTACTCATTTTTTTGGTGGGGTCGTCGAGGCCCATAATGCGGGCACCGGTTTCGCCAATCAGCGGATTAGGCACGGTAAAAAGGTCCTGCTTGGTCAAGTTATTGAGTTTTTGGGCTAGGTCACGGGTGAGTTCGATGTGTTGGCGTTGATCTTCACCCGTCGGCACAAGATCCGTATCGTAGAGCAGAATATCGGCGGCCATCAGAGCCGGGTAGTCGTAGAGGCCAACACTGACGGTTTCTTTTTGATCACCAGATTTGTCTTTAAATTGCGTCATCCGATTGAGCCAACCAAGAGGCAAGAAACAGTTGAGAATCCAGGCCAACTGGCTATGAGCAGCAACATGCGATTGAACGAAAATCGTTGATTTAGCCGGATCGATACCGGCGGCCAAGTAGAGGGCCGCCACTTCTCGGATCTTGTTATGCAATAGTTTGGGCTCTTGTGGCACAGTAAGAGCATGTAAATCGACAATGCAAAAAATTGTCTCATGGGTATCTTGTAGGGTTACCCAACGCTTCAAAGCACCAAGATAGTTGCCGATATGGAGCGTGCCCGAGGGCTGAACACCGGAAAAGATGCGTTTTTTCATCATGCTGCCAACTTTCTTAGCCGAGCAAGGCGTGAATTTTTTCGACAACCTGGGCGGGCATGGTTTCGGCTTTCACCATATAGTCCGTGGCGCCGCGAGCCATGGCATCTTTCCTTAATTGGTCGTCACCAAGCGCCGTTAAGACAATAATTGGTGTTTTTTGGGTGGCTTTGGTCGTACGAAGAATCTCGAGGACCTCGAGGCCAGAAACATTCGGCATGCGCATATCAAGCAGAATGATACTGGGGTTGGTCTCGATGGCTTTGGCCAGCGCTTCTTGGCCGTCGTGGGCCAACTCCACCACAAAACCCTCGGCGGTCATGCGGGCCCGATACATTTCGATAAGGGTGGGATCGTCATCAACGATCAAGACGCGGATTATGTTTGCCATAATGTTATTTCCTTTATAGTATTTTCTCATTTTTTCCTCCACTCGCCTAGGCGAGAGATCCCTGCCTACCGGCAGGCAGGCCAAAAATAAGAATGTCCTATCATTTACATCTTCCGGTCTGCATGGTACAAGGAAGCCAATAGGAGATCTTGTGGAACACTTGCCACTGATCATCATTATTATCGCCATTGCCCTCTTTTTTGATTTCACCAATGGCTTTCACGATGCCGCCAATTCGATTGCCACGATTGTTTCCACCCGTGTTCTTACACCCCGCCAAGCCGTTCTTTGGGCGGCCTTTTTTAACTTCGTCGCCTTTTTGATCTTTGGCACGACCGTTGCCAAAACAATCGGCAATGGCCTCATTAACATCAGTCAAGTCAACGAAATTGTGATTCTTGCGGGCCTCATTGGCACTATTGGTTGGAATATTATCACCTGGTGGTTCGGTCTTCCCACTAGTTCTTCCCACGCCTTGATCGGCGGCTACGCCGGCGCGGCGATTGCCAAGGCTGGCTTTGGCGCAATTATTCCCGGCGGCTGGACCAAAACGCTCATCTTTATTGTCCTTGCCCCACTCATCGGCATGTTCCTCGGCCTGGTCTTAATGACTGCGACCAGTTGGCTGGTTGCTAAGCGTCCGGCGGCTCAAGTTAATCGCTGGTTTCGGCGACTCCAACTTATTTCCGCCGCCCTTTATAGCCTCGGTCACGGTGGTAACGATGCCCAAAAGACGATGGGAATTATTACGACCTTGCTGGTTTCCGCCGGTATCCTTGCCACTTTCGATATCCCCCTCTGGGTCGTTCTCTCCGCCCATGGCGCGATTGCCCTCGGTACCATCTTTGGCGGTTGGCGGATTGTTAAAACCATGGGTAGTCGGATTGTTAAACTTACCCCGGTCGGTGGCTTTGCCGCCGAAACCGGTAGCGCGGCGAGCCTCTTCCTGGCCACCCACCTTGGCGTTCCTGTTAGTACCACCCACGTCATTACCGGAGCCATTTCTGGCGTTGGCGCCGCTAGGCGCCTCTCCGCCGTCAAATGGGGTGTCACCCTGCGCATCGTTTGGGCCTGGCTTTTAACCATTCCGCTCTCTGGCCTGCTTGCCTTCGCCACCTATCAATTAATTAAAATATTTGAGATAGCTTTCTAAGAAAGGAGCTCCATGCAATTTTTCCCAAAAAATTACGACTTCTTCGAACTCTTTAGCCAACAAGTTGTTCAGCTGGGCGCCGCCGTTGATCTCCTCCACGACCTGGAAAATGGTCGTGATCGCCGCGAAGTC
The DNA here is from genome assembly GCA_038061355.1 of Patescibacteria group bacterium. Classification (GTDB taxonomy): domain Bacteria; phylum Patescibacteriota; class UBA1384; order JBBTZN01; family JBBTZN01; genus JBBTZN01. The sequence goes on from JBBTZN010000011.1 coordinate 6,000, forward strand.
GCCCGCGCCATGAAAGATGTTGAGCACGCCGCCGATCGCGTCACCCACGAGATCTTCAACCGCTTAAATCAAACATTCATCACCCCGATTGAACGCGAAGATATCATCCTCCTCGCCACCGCCACCGACGATATTATCGACACTATCGACCGCACCACCAACCGCATCGCCCTCTATAAAATAGACCCCACCACGCGAACGCTTACCCAATATCTGCACTTAATCGACAAGGCCGTCAAAGAAGTTTCCCAAGCCCTCCATGAACTCAAAAAGGCCAACAAAGGTTACTCGAATATTCTCAAGCACTGTGAAATCATTAACTTTATCGAAAATCAAGTTGATGAACACAATCATCAGGTTCTGGCCGATCTTTTTGAAAACGAAAAAAATCCCATCGAACTCATTAAACTTAAAGAAATTTACGAGCAACTCGAAGACGTTGCCGATCGTTGCGAAGATGTTGCCAATGCTTTGGAGGCCATCGTCATTAAAAATCAATAATCATAACTAGACTTATATAATCAGCTTGCCATACTAGAAGCATGCCATTCATAATTATTCGTCGGCTCCTGATATTTTTCACCGTTCTATTTTTAAGTGTCGCCCAGCCGATCGGCCAAGTTTTTGCCGAGACTACCACTCCCGATCCGGCTCCCGCGCCAACTGCCACCGAAGATTTTCTGGCCGATTACACGCCGATTCCCGATCAATTCTATCGAGGCACAGTCACCAATATCACCGAAGAAGGCGAGCACGAGCTACTCGGCCGTAAGGCGCCCTATCAAACCGTCGAAGTCGAGCTTAAAACCGGCCCGGGCACTGGCAAAAAAGTGACCATTGATCATGGCTCGAGTTATTCGATTCAAGCCAGTCAGCGCGTCAAAAAAGGTGACGCGGTGGTGATCGGTTACCAAGAAGGCCCGGCCGGTAGCCAGTACTATATTGCTGACCTCTATCGCATCCCCACTCTTATTTGGCTAGCCCTCTTCTTTATCGCCACGGTGGCTATCGTCAGCGGCAAGCGTGGCCTCAAAGCCATCCTCGGGTTAGTCTTTAGCTTCGCCATCGTCATGTGGGTCATCGTTCCCCAAATCTTAGCCGGCCGTAATCCCCTCTTGGTCAGTCTCGTGGCCGCCTGTCTCATCGCCGCCGTTTCCCTCGTTTTTGCTCATGGCCGCAATCGCCGCACTTTGATCGCCGGCGTGGCTACCTTTATCACCTTGGCAGTAGCCGTTATTCTTGCCGGCCTCGCCGTCGCCGTCAGCCACCTTTCCGGCCTGGGCAGCGAAGAGGCCTACCAGCTCCAATTTGGCATTCTTACCAATCTCAACTATCGCGGCCTTCTTTTGGGAGGCATCATCATCGGTGTGATTGGCGTGCTCGACGATATTACGGTCGCCCAAACCACTGTCGTGGCCGAACTCAAAGAAGCTAATAGTCGTTTTGACTTTGGCGAACTCTTCCGCCGAGGAATGGTTGTTGGCCGCGAACATATTGCTTCGCTTGTTAATACCCTCGTGCTGGCCTACGCCGGCGTCTCCCTCCCACTCCTCTTTCTCTTTAGCGTCGATCAAACTCGCCCCGCTTGGTTTTTGATCAATAGTGAGTTTCTCTCCGAAGAAATTATCCGCACTTTCGTCGGCTCGATGACTCTCGTGCTCGCTGTGCCAATTACAACTGCCCTCGCCGCCTGGTATTTTGCACAAAAGAGAGTAGACTAACACCATCTTTACCTGGAGGAAATGCACATGGACAACGAGGTTCTCGATATTCAGCCGGGCGGAGGCACCGCCTACTGGCAGGATTGGGGGTGGATTTTCCGCAAAAGCCACGGCCGACCCTGCTACGATGGCCAATATCAGGTTAAAGATAAGAGGATAACTGCGTAAGTCCTACTGTTAATAAAATATGGTTAGGACTTTCAAAAATACAGATTCCTAACTCTTCCGCTTTTGTCC
>JBBTZN010000012.1:0-5011 GCA_038061355.1 Patescibacteria group bacterium
GGGCTCGAGCCAGTTCAAGGAGGAGTTGCAGTTCCTCGTTTGTATGGGCACTGCCGAAATGGTCAATCCGAATGACCTGGCCGTGGACTTTGTGGGCAATTTGCACCGCCGTTGCCCCGCTTTTTGTTTTCACCTTCCGAATGAATGCCATCCTCACCAGTGTAGGGCATTAGTGCACCGAAACAGAACATCTCACTCCTGTTAGGGGGTCAGAAAAACGAGTAGGTGGGAAAGTCAGGTGACCCCCAGAACTTGACGAAGGTGCTTGGGGGTGAGATTATCGGATCAATTGTTGATAGTACTCTAACGGGATCTAAGTTCAATACGAGGAGGCTCGATGAATCCTGAATCAGACAGTGGTATCCCGCAAGAAGTCCCGGTTTCTTACAAGTATGAAATCAGATCGAGCACGATACTCGCTCCGCTGACGTCTATTAAGGGTGACGTAGTCAAGAAAATTGTGGCGAGCTATTCAGGCAACGAACGGTTCTACTACCATCCAAAACTCATGTCGGATTTTGACCAGTTAGATTTGCGCGATCAAGCAGAGATTATTAAAGTAGTCAAACCAAAGATTTGGTTGCCAGAAAGAATCGCCGACTCTCAGTGGCAAGAACTGCTCGGAGATGAGATTCAAAAGAATAAAATCACGTTGTTACGGGAGGCTGTCACCAACCTTCAAGTGCCCGGGGAGTCGTACGTATTTCAACGAACGAGGAAAAAGGATAAATACGTTCCAGAGTCAGACGATGGATATCTTCCGGCTCTGACTATAACCGTCTCGGTCACAGATTTCTTGTTGGTTGTTGGTGCCCGAGAGACCGATCGATTTGATGCCACCCGTACGATTGCTAGTGGTGATAAAAACTACGCCGGTGGGAAGAAATTTACGTTTGCCTCACTTGATACGTATGACCCCCAATGTGCCAAGGTCGCTCAAGAGAACGCTGAGGCAGTGAAAGTTCGTTTGCTTGATGAGCAGCGCGTTGCTATCCAAGACATCTTAATTCAGTCTAGGGATGCGGCTGGGATAATCCCAGACGATCAAAGACTCTATGATTTATCGCCCGAAGACTGGCTGTCTCGGTATCAGCAGCAGTGGAACCAGCGTCAGAAGCTACAGGTAGCGTTATGGCAGGATGAAGAGCAAAAAACTCTCCAAGAGTTTAGGGCTGAGTGGGATCGTTATGAAGCCGCCGCTACGACCCTGCGTCAGGCTCGTCATAGTGCGGACGAAGTGGCTCGACGGGCACAGGATCTTCAAATTGACCTTGGCACTGTGCAACGCCCCCATGATTATATGATAAACATCGGAGCGGATACTCTGCAAATAGTGGAAAACATGACTGCGTCCTTGGATCGCTTTGTGAAAGATGCGACAGAAGCTATAGAGGGTCCCTCTGATTTGAACGCTGAATATGATTAATTGCAGAAACCTTGAGTTGGAAAGTCGTTGACAAGTGTCTTGATGGGCGAGATTAATAGGATCAGTCATTCAGTCGAAGTGGTGTCATCCTCGAGCCAGATTGCATAAAGGCGAGTTCGACATCAAGGATTCAGCAAAGTAATATATGGATCCTTGATCCGGTACTGCATCCGGTCAAGGATGACAATCAAGTAAGGAGCTTAATGATTTCACTGGATGAAGCCAAGAAGCGGATGACTGAGGTACTCACTCGGTTTGATGAAGAATTGACGAAGGTGCGAACTGGTCGGGCGAATGCGGGGATTGTGGATGGAATTATGGTGGCATCGTACGGCAGCCAGCTGCCGATCAAGCAAGTCGCGAGTATTACGGTGCCCGATTCAACCCAGATTATGATTACGCCGTGGGATAAGGGATTGCTCGGTGCCATCGAGCAAGCTGTCCGTGAGAGCGATCTGGGGATCAATCCAGTCAACGACGGCGCCGGCGTGCGGCTCGTCCTCCCGTCGCTCTCAACCGAACGGCGAGCCCAGCTGATCAAGCTGACCCACTCCATCGCCGAGGAAGCCAAGGTAGCCCTTCGCCAAGTGCGCCACGAAGCACTCGAATCGGTGAAGGCCGACGAAAAAGCTGGTAATGCTACCGAAGACGATCGGTACGACACTGAAAAGCAGCTCGATAAACTGATTGCCGTCAAGAATGGTGACGTCGACGAACGAGTGAAGATGAAGACCGTAGAACTGAATACGATCTGATTATTAAATTGACCTAAGTGCTCTAATTTGGGACTGTCGCCGAATGGCATTCTGGCCAGAAATTGGCTCGTTCGGCTGCAAACGTTGTGAGTCTTCGCGGCTTATCAAACCTGATAGGCCTTGTCGTCTCAAAACGTTTTCGCTCGAACGAAGCTCAATTTCTGATTCAAAAGCCCATTCGGCGACAGTCCCAATTTCTAATTGACCTAAATAATTACCCAATATCTAAATCCCAAGAAATACCCTTTAATGACCATGCTGGGGTTTGGATTTTATAGTATAGGGGACGGTTCTCTTTTACCCTGGTAATTTACTAAAATAGCTAAAAAATATTGAGGCTTCTCTAACGATTCAAAGCCGACCACCCTTTTGGTTTAGACCATTATGCCATCATGCCAAACCACACCCATTTTCTGATTAAAACGAATACCTCCAGCGATTTTTCAACCTTTATGAAAATGAAATAGTATAGGGGACGGTTCTCTTTTACCCTGGTAATTTACTAAAATAGCTAAAAAATATTGAGGCTTCTCTAACGATTCAAAGCCGACCACCCTTTTGGTTTAGACCATTATGCCATCATGCCAAACCACACCCATTTTCTGATTAAAACGAATACCTCCAGCGATTTTTCAACCTTTATGAAAATGAAAAATCCTCTTGTTCGCTGGTCGCTAGCCACACTTTTGTTTAACATCCTCAAAAAAGTCCGAGACCAGCAGTTGCTTCCAGGGGCCGAACAACGGAGCGGGTAAATTATCAAAAGTATGCCACGCCTGCTTTAGGCAGCGGTCTGGCTCAGTGATCTGCTCTTCGCCGTTTGCCCAATCTGACAGCATCCAAATCGTCACATAGTGCTTGTTTTCGTCGACAAAAAGGTCGTTCGTCACCGCGCCAAAACGGACATTTTTGATATGTAAGCCAGTTTCTTCCAGTACCTCGCGCGGGCCGTTTCTTCAAATGATTCGCCAAATTCCAAATGGCCGCCCGGCACCGACCAGCTGTCCGACCCGTGCGCGCCCACACGCAGCTGCATCAAAAATTTATCACTCTTAAAGACGAAAACGCCAACCCCGACCCTAACAATAGGTTCAGACATAAACTCATCATAGCAAACCCGGGTTATTTTAGAAAATGATCAATTTGCCGAGGACGGATTGACGATCGTGATAATAGCGCGGAGTGAGCCCTTAGCGGTCGGGAACAAAATCGTGTACAGGCCCGGCGCAACTTGGTCACGGCTAGTAGTTTGCTTATGCCGGTCGCTACCGATGGTCTGTTGATCCCAAATATAATTCCTGGTTTGACCAGCGAGAAGCTGCTCGATTCGGCACGGCCGACCCAACGCGTCACTAAAATCAGCTCTTGTATAACGAAGTTGGCTCTCATTAACATTCGCGCCCTCGTAATAAGAGGGCAGTTCAGCTCCGCTGTCACAGTCACTCCCAAACGTCACCGGTACAGCGCTCGTATTAGTGACTGATATAGTCACTATTTCTCCAACCTCATAGCGGCGGTTCGAATGATCTGGAAAAGTTAACTCAAGGCCATCGGCGTTTAACAGGATGTCGTTCGTTCCAACTATCGCTTTCGGCACACCCAGCAATCGAAAACCTTTAAGGGTCGGTGTTGCCGTTGGGTCATTGGTTGCCATTTTCACCCGAATTTTCACCGTAGTAGCGGTCGTTAGATTAGGGACATCAACGAGATTGATTGAACTTTCTAGGGTTGGCAAGCAAGGCCCGATCAGACAAGTCGTCGGCCGCGACGCCGCCACTTCTGCCCAATTCTGATAGTTGTCTTGGTCTGTCGCCAACTGAACAATAAGACTTGTCTCCTCTGGAAGCTGCGCGTCAATCAAATCAAGCCGAGTGAGCGTGCGGTCAGAGTTAAGCGTAATCACCGGCGAAGTGTAAGTGCCACTCGTACGGTAGCGCGGTTTGGTTTGGCTGGGTTGAGACACATTCACCTTCGGTTCGGCAGGCGGGCTCTCGACCGGTTTGGTTGATTCGTCTGAAACGTCAGTCGCTGGTGGGGCGGTTTCTTGATTACTTGATTTCGAAACGGGCTCGCCAGCAATCTGCCGACCTGGAGTTGTCTCTAAACGCAACCCACGGAAAGTAGGGCTCCCACCCGGCACGGTCGAATCGAGGGTGGCTTTAATCCAAAGTTGCGAGGCGCTGGCGATGCCTGGCGTACCGGTTAGTTCGAGCATTATATCATCGGTGTCGATCGCGGCGGCAGGAACAATTAGTTTGGTCCAGGGCGTGGTGGCTGATTCGTCCTCTTTGGTCGCCGGATCATCGGTGATGAGGTTAGTTGTCGCTTCATAACTCAAATTTGTGCCGGTTGGCAGTGTTACATCTACCACGGTCACCGCCGAGGCCGTGCGATCGTCTGGCACTGACAATTCGATCGGCAGGTATGAGCCAGTCATACGATAACCGGTATAAGTCAGATTAAATGAGACCGGTTGGCTCGTTACGCCACCTGAGCTCAAAGTCAATTCATACTTTCCTTCTGGCAAAAGTGATCCTAATTCGTCTGATCCTTCCGCGGGCGGCTGGCGCACTGGCAATTGAACCACCGCGTAGTTATTGCGCCCTGCCACCGCCGTACCGATAAGCGGAATCTTGAGCCCGCCTTGAGTGAGCAGAGCAGTTGAATCAGCGCCCAAACCAACGCCGGTCAAAACTAACGCGCTCCCAATAATCACCGGGTCAACATGGTCAACATCCGCGCCGGTGATGCCATCTTGGTCACTGACTTTCGGATTCAATGGATCCACGCCCATCACATTCACAGTGCCGATCTTAGTCCGTCGCTTGGT
>JBBTZN010000013.1:0-4167 GCA_038061355.1 Patescibacteria group bacterium
AGGGTACGACATTTCTACATGGCAGGCACTACGACATTACTACGTGGCGGTGACACACCATGTACACTAGATTCACATCAAGAACTATTTCAGCTAGACTCAATTTATGATCAACGTGAATGTTACTAAACAAGAACTTATTAAGAAACTCGCCAAGAATTATCAGCTAGAGCTATTGATTCTTTTTGGATCTCAAATAACTGGCCGAATCCATCGAGAAAGCGATTTTGATATTGGCTATATTAGCCGGCTCCAATTAACATCCGAAGACGAAGGACACTTGATTATCGCTCTTATGCCGATTGTTGAGCAACAAGACGAACGTGTTATTAATTTAGTAAACCTTAAGCGCGTTACCCCGCTTCTTTTGTTTGCAGCAACCAAATCGGCGCAAATTTTCTATGAACACACGCCTATAACTTTTGCGGCTCTGCGCGCTTATTCATTTAAACAGTACTTTGAGACTAAATCATTATACCGTATCAAAGCCGAACGATTAGGAATAAAACTATCATGACTTTTACCCAAGAATTCGCTATCACTAAACTGACTAGTTTTAAAGGGTATCAGTTAGAATTAAGCTCTATTTTGCAGTCGTCTGATCGCGATTTAATGGCTTCGCAACCCCTTTTTCATGCCATAGAACGCCTCTTTCAACTTATGGTTGATGCGATGATCGATATCAATCAGCATTTTATTAGAGAACTTGAACTTGAAATTCCAGAAGATTTCTTTAGCACCTTTACCGCACTTGGTCAGCACGGCATTCTCCAAAAAGAATTCGCTCTAAAACTTGCTCCGATTGTTGGAGTTCGCAACCGTTTAGTCCATCACCATCAATACGAAAAAGTCGACCGAGCTTTGTTTATTTCAAATCTTCGAAAAAATTTCACCGATTTTGATTCCTACCAATATCAAATTAAAAAGTATTTAGAAAGAAATGAGACGAGCGGCGACAACCCTATAGGTCCTAACTAACGGGATTTAGGAGGCACGATGGCTAGCTTAGACGATGTTAAACAGATCGAGAAACTCGACTTAGAAAAAATGGGTAACGATATTGCCGCGTTGCCCGACCAGGTTGAAGCGGGTTGGCAAGACTTTAAAGGGCTGACTGTTCCTACCCATTATGTGCAGGCAAAAAATATCTTAATTTTGGGTATGGGTGGTTCGGCCATCGGTGGGGAGCTAGCCGCAGCTTTGGCTGGAGCAACGGCCACGGTCCCGATCGAAGTTAGACGTGATTATGGTTTGCCGGGTTACGTAGGCAAAGATACGCTCGTGATTGGTGTCTCCTACTCCGGTAACACCGAAGAGACGCTTGATGGTTTTCGCCAGGCGGCGACGCGCGGCGCGAAACTACTGGCGGTTAGTACCGGAGGAGAGATTTCGAGCCTGGCCCGGAAGTTTCAGATTCCCGTTCTTTCAATCGACTATGGCTCACAACCACGGGCGGCCCTCGGCTATCTCTTTATGGCGGTGATGGTCATTTTGGCCAAGCTTCGCCACGTCGAGCTAACAGAACGTGAAGTAACCGAAACAGCGGCCCTGATGCGGGGTCTTAGTAGTAAACTCGTACCAAAGGTGGCCACAAGCGATAATCTCGCGAAGCAACTGGCCGTTAAACTTAAAGACCGTATCCCCTTGATTATTGGGGCCGGCCCGATGGCGACGGTGGCCAAACGGTGGAAAACGCAATTTAACGAAAATGGTAAAGTGGCAGCCGTGGCCGAAGTAATGCCAGAACTCTGTCACAATGTAGTTGTAGGTATGCAAAAGGTTTACCGTCAGCGTGACTTTCTCTTGCCTATCTTTCTAACCTCCAGCTTTGCCCATCCCCGTAACGCCCTACGGATCGGCATTATTAGTCGGCAGTTTGCGGCATCAAAATTACCGGTGGAAACAATTGCCATGCAGCCAGCTGGCACACCGCTGTCTGAAGCTCTTCAGCTTATTCAACTCGGTGACTACATATCTTATTACATGGCTATTCAAATTGGGGCTGATCCCACTGAAATTACCTCGATTATCCAACTCAAAAAAGAGCTCGACGCCCAACCGTGGAAGTAGCTTTTTAGCTTTTTAGCTTATTAGGTTCTTAGGTTTTGGTATTTGGTGCTTGGGATTTGGGATTCTTTTCTCTTGTCCTTGAACAGGCTCATACTTGCGCCTAGCTCGAACTCAAACGATAATGAAACTAAGAAGCTAATTACCTACTAGCTAAGAACCTAGTAATAAGGAGGGATAAATGGCAACAATCCATACGATTGCCGGGCGGGAGATTCTCGATTCTCGCGGAAGCTCAACTTTAGAGGTGGATATTACTCTGGCCGATGGTAGCCTTGGCCGGGCTTCGGTACCTTCTGGGGCCTCAAATGGACGTTGGGAGGCGTATAAGCTTGAAGACATTGGTCGAGCCGTGGCTAATGTTGATTTGGTCGCCAAAAATTTGATTGGTCAAGATGCGGCCGGGCAAGAGAAAATTGACCTTCTCTTAATCAATAGTGATGGCAGTGGCAATAAATCTAATCTAGGCGCGAATGTCACGCTTGCCATTTCGCTAGCCACGGCGGAAGCACAGGCTAAATCTTTGCAAATACCACTCTACCAATACCTTCATCAAATCGCGGGTGTCTCGGAATCGATCGGGTTACCACTACCTATGTTTAACATTATTAATGGTGGTAAGGTTTCGGATAGTGGCTTGGCTTTTCAGGCCTTTATGATCGTTCCGACTAGTGGTGACACTTATCGACAACGTTTGATGCACGGCGTGAATATTTTTAAGGCGCTGCGAGCCGAGTTAATCCAAATGGGTCAAAGCGTGGCGGTTGGTGACGAAGGTGGCTTTGCGCCGCACTTTAATTCGAACGAAGAAGCGATCGAAGTAATGCTGACGGCCATCGGTCGAACCCGACTCAAACCCAAACAAGATGTCGACCTTGCTCTTGATGTGGCCGCCAGCGCTATTCCTGATCTTAAACCGATTACTTATCCGCTCGACCCCATGAGTTATTACGAAAAACTGGTGACCGATTATCCCATTACTCTTCTTGAAGACCCCTTGACTGAAGATGATTGGGCGGGCTGGACTGCCCTGACTGGGCGGATTGGGGAACGAGTGAAAATTGTTGTCGACGACCTTTTCACGACCAATCGCGTTCGGCTCGAACGAGGCATTAGCGAAAAAGCCGCCAATGCAATTGTGATTAAGCCTGATCAGATTGGGACGCTGACAGAAACTTTTCAGGCAATTCGTTTGGCGCGTAGCGCGAACATGACGATCGTGATCTCGCACCGCTCTGGTGAAACGGAATCAACCTTTATTGCCGATTTGGCGGTGGCGGTTGGGGCAGAATACCTGAAAACCGGCGCTCCTTCGCGCGGCGAGCGTGTGGCGAAGTACAATCAGCTACTGCGCATTGAAGAACAGCTGGCCGGCCCAGACGGGGCAATGAAGAATTCCGAATGAAGAATTCCGAATTAATTTTTAATTTAACAAATGGCCATTTGGTATTGATTCGTCATTCGTCATTCGTCATTGGGTATTTATCATGACTCCCCTTATACTCGTCATTTTAGACGGTCTCGGCCTCTCTCCTATTGCCGAAGGCAATGCGGTTATTCAGGCCAAGACACCTTTTCTCGATTGGGCCATTGCCGCCACGCCCAAAGCCATGCTGCACGCTTCGGGCTCGGAAGTTGGTCTCGACTGGGGCGAAATGGGCAATTCGGAAGTCGGCCATTTGAATATCGGCACCGGCCGAATTGTCATGCAAGATCTACCCCGAATCAATCGAGCTATTGAAGACGGGACGTTTTTTGATAACCAAGCTCTTAAAGACCTCGCAGCTTATTTGCGTAAAGAACATGGCCAGCTCCATGTTATTGGTTTGGCGAGTACGGGTGGTGTGCATGCCCACCTAAATCATCTGCTCGCCATGCTCGATTTTGCCAAACGCGAAAAGTTGGAACGGCTAGCGTTTCATCTCATTAGCGATGGACGCGATACCCCACCCAAAGCCATGGCCGGTGACTTACCAAAGATTGAGGCGGCTCTGGCGAAGATTAGCCTTGGGGTTATCGCTTCTATTTCTGGCCGATACTACGCGATGGATCGTGATAAACGCTGGGAGAGAAGTCAAAAGGCTTATCAGGCTATAGTTC
>JBBTZN010000014.1:0-2577 GCA_038061355.1 Patescibacteria group bacterium
CGGCTGGCGAATCAGCGCCAAAGAGTAGGGAGGCGAGAAACATGGTGGCGACAGCAGTAACCGCGTACGTTTCAAAAAGATCAGCCGCCATACCAGCCGTGTCGCCCACATTATCGCCCACGTTATCAGCAATCACGCCCGGATTGCGTGGATCGTCTTCCGGAATACCGGCCTCAATCTTACCAACCATATCCGTGCCGACATCAGCCGCTTTAGTAAAAATTCCACCACCGAGACGGGCAAAGATTGATATCAGCGAACCACCAAAACCGAGGCCGATTAAGGCCCGAAGATCGTGGCCGGAAAGGAAATAGAAGCCCGCGACAGAGAGGAGCCCAAGACCCACGACAACGAGACCGGTGACTGATCCGCCACGGAAAGCGACGTGAAGAGCTTCGCGCAAGCCATACTTAGCCGCTTCGGTGGTGCGAACATTCGCCCGCACCGAAACACTCATGCCAATAATACCGGCGAGAGCGGAAAAAATAGCTCCAACCAAGAAGCCAGTCGCTGTTTTCCAGCCCAGAGCAGGAGCCAAACCAATCAGAAGAGCGAGGATGATCGCGACAATGGCCACGATGGTATACTGCCTTTTCATATAGGCCGCCGCACCCTCTTGAATAGCTCGGGCAATCCGTTGCATTTCAGGAGAACCAGCGGGCCGGCGTAAAATTTGCCAACTAAAAAGGCCACCAACAATCAGGGCCAATAGGCCCGAACCGTAGGCAAACCACCTGACTTGATCGGCAAGCGACATAGGAAGCTCCTTTTCCCGACGTTGCGGTCGGGATCCCGACATCCAGGGATCGTCGGGACGTTCCGTTTTCTATTAATAGCTACTAATTACTGATTCGAGTCGCATACTATCTTATTTACTGCTTACTATTCAAGAGCGGCTTTGTAGATAGCAAGTGTTTCCTGCCCCATCTTCCGCCACGAAAACTGCCGGACACGAGCTAGGCCAGCGGCACGGAGCTGACGCCAGAGGAGTCGGTTGGTCACCACTTCTGCCAAGGCAGAGGCGAGAGCAGACGGGTCGTTGGCGGGCACGAGACGGGCCGCCTCCCCCAGAATTTCTGGCAGACAGGAGGTATCAGAGGCAATCACCGGCGTTCCAGCCGCCATGGCTTCGAGAGGTGGTAAACCAAACCCCTCATAGAGCGACGGGAAAACAAAGGCCTCGGCGGTTTGGTAGAGGTGGACAAGATCAGTTTCCGAGATAAAACCCGGTCGAACAATATCCTCCCCATACGGACTTTTTTTGATGGCAGCTAAGATTTCTGGATAATCGGCATTCGGCTGGCCGACAACAACGAGTTGCGGTTTGAGCCGGGGGTTAGCTTTGCGAAAAAGATCATAAGCTTCAATTAAAATCGGCAGGCCCTTGTGGGGACGCCATTGCGAGACAAAGAGAAGATAGGGCGGCCGAAGATGGAGTTTTTCGGCCAGCAGGCGTTGGCCCCGCCCCCGCAGAGGGAGATTAACCGGCTGGAATATCTCGTCGACGCCTTCATAGGTAACGGCGACTTTGGCGGGAGGTAAATGGAGCAAGCCAACCAAATCATTTTTTGAAGTCTCGGACACAGTAATGACTTGACGAGAAGCCAAGGCGGCATGGCGCAAAGTCTGGCGAAAAGCCCATTGGAATACTTTCGAGGCCTGACGCGTACCAACTGGGTATTTCAAAATCGTGAGATCATGAATCGTCACCACAAACGGCGACCGCCACCGGATCGGGTGATTAAAGTTGGTAAAGTGGACTAAGTCCGGTTTCAGGCCACGCAAAACCTGAATCAATTTTGTCTGCTCGGCCAAACTATAGTGGGGAATGTCCACGACGTGGGTTTGCCACTGGTCGGTGTCGACTTTGAGGGGCTCAACGAGCATCGCCCAATCAGCCTGATCCGCCGGCCGCAACAGGACGGTGTAACGATACGGGCTGGCGAGATTAATTAATTCGCGAATCAAAGCCTGGGTGTAGCGGCCAATTCCACCAGTAGAACGCCGTAAAAAACGGCCATCGATCACAATATGAGGCTTACTCATAGAACCAAGCTACCTATTGGTGGGTTGGAGGTCAAAGGGCACCGGGCGAGCTTGATGCTCGATTTTCAAAAAATCCTTATACACTTGGTAGGCTTCTTTGGGGTGATCGTAGTTAAGGGTGCTGCCGTCAGCTGTTTTGCTCGTTTCATACAGCCCCCAGGCACTCTTACCCGCATTTTCCACTCCATCGGTTAATCGGTAATAAAAAAAGCCCGAAATGTCGTCGGTCGCTTTGACAACTTCCAACATATGCCGAAGATAGTCGGCCTGCTGCCGCTCCAAGCCATTAAGACTGCCGTTCGTTAAGTTCGTTTCGGTCACCCAAAACCGTTTACCTTGTTTTGTAAAATGGGCAGGTAGATTAAAAATTTGGCCGTCAAATTCAGCGGGAACGCCGCGCTCGGTGGCCAGCGGGATAGCGACGGGGTCTGGGCCCATATCCGAAAACCAGTGCCAGGCGACAATTTCAAAAGAAACGCGGTCGTTAATTAACTGATCGATGATCCCGATACCCAACCAATTGGCGGAAAG
>JBBTZN010000015.1:0-17621 GCA_038061355.1 Patescibacteria group bacterium
CCCAGGGGTTAAGACGCCCGGAAACCCCTGGGGTTTTCCCAAAAGTGCGTAAGTCTTTCTAAGGATAAATAAGGAGGCAGATATGCCATGGCGTCGAATTGGGCTTGAAATAATAATCATTTTAATCGTTGAAGTCGGGCTTTTCGGCGGCTGGCAGTTTTGGCAAAAACGGTCTACTCCATCGGTTTCTGAAAATAAAACAGTTACTCTTAATGGGATGCTTGAACGCTACGGCGATGGCCCACAGTCGAGTTACGTTATTATTGGTGATGGGGCTTACCTTGTGCCGATTCCGATTCAAAATGCCACACACGAACCGGTTAAAATTGCGCTCGACGCGGTCGTTGGCCAGCCAGTAACGGCCAACGGTGTTTTCTTTCCAGATAGTTCGACGCTTTTTTATCTGACTAAGCTTAATCAACAGCCACTTGAGCCTGTTAAAACCGCCCTGACGGCCGGTATACCGACGATCCAGACGCTTCTTGCCAGCCAACCGAAGCGCGCCGAAGCCGAAGCCTGCCTTAAGCAATCGCTGGGTAATGAGTATGACGCTACGCTCGCTAAAACATATCCCGAACTTACCACCGATAATATTAATAAAGTCAGTGATTGTTTCCGTAAAATTACTGATTCGCCTAGCGCGTTGAGCCAACCAATATCGCCGAAAGTGGAGTAATGTCAGATGTTAGCTAGTGATTTTTTCAAGATTCGCTACTGGCTACCGCTTCTATTTGGAGTTGGCTGGATAGCCGTCTTAGCGATTTTTTTGGCACCCAACCGAGTCGAAGCAGCGGGCTATTGGTCGGTGGATCGAGCCGATTACAAGGAATACACCTGCGGTAAGTCGCAAGGCGGGCGAGAGTTTCAAGCCAATATGGATTGCGGCTGGCTGGTTGTGCCAGCTGGTACATATTGGACTGACGTCTCTTATGTCGATTTCACAAATGCTGGCTCTTTTACGCTCAATGATCAGACGGAGCAAGATTGCGGTTATTATACCGACGACGATGAAGATGGCATACCTGAATATGTTTGCTATCCACGCTTACTTGGGTATTGGAGTAGAAGCCATTATTTCGATGGTCGGGACACCACTCGGTGTCGAGAATCTCATGATAAACCGGTTGGTTTAAAATATGGCGGCAACGGCTGGACAAATTTAGCTGGCCATACTTTGTCGCTTGATGGTTATATCGCCGATCAACGTTGCGGTTGGGAAGCGTCGGGAGCCGTGGTGATGCGGTTTTTTATCACTCCGCCTATCCCGCCGCCGACGGTCGATCTTAAGGCTAATAATTTGGATGGGCCGATTACCGTTGATTATAATTCGACCGTTAATTTAACTTGGACAACGGCCAACGCGACGAACTGCTCGGCCAGTAATGGTTGGTCGGGCGCCAAAACCGCCAGCGGCGGGCAAGAAAACCAAGGACCGCTCTCTGCCAGCCAAACTTATTCTCTAACCTGTACCGGCCCAGGCGGTACCTCGCCTCCTGATTCTATCGTCGTCAACGTTAACCCGTTGCCGCCCCCAGCGTCAACACCGACGGTTAGCGGTTTGCCGGCCTGTACTAATGCCGCCTATACCGGCCAGGGCGTCATAAGTTGGTCAGGCATTGGTCGGACGGACGGGTTTTACGTTGATCTCGATGATGATCCGAATTTTGGATCGTACTTTAATAAACAAGTAGCCACCGGGACATCAACCGACACCAACAATTTCCGCGGCATCTCGCCCCAAACCAATCAAACACTTGTTCTCCAGCCCCAGACTACCTACTACGTCCGGATTTATAATGGCCAGCACAGCCCAACGGCCTCTTTCCAAGTACCCTACTGTCCACCGACTGTTGATTTGAAAGGTCAAACCGAAACTGGCTCACCAGCCAACGGCCCTTTGCAAGTTGACTATAATCATCCTATTACTCTCACCTGGTCGTCGCAAAACGCCACCAGCTGTACCGCTTCAGATGGGGCGAATAATTGGCCGGGCAACAAAGCTGTCGCGAACAGCTCGGGCGAATCGTCCGGCAACCTGACGCGTTCGGCGGTTTTTATAATTACCTGTGCTAATTCAGTGGGTCTGACGGCTTCGGATAGCGTGATCGTAACCGTTGTGTTCGGTCCTAATTTATCAAGTATCAATGTCACGGGCGACATTTTTTCTGGAACAGGTGTGGCCGGCTTTTCGGTTGATCCTAAAAGTGTTGTCTCGTCGGGTGGCGCAATTTCTATTTTAGGAACAAATCTGACCATCCCTAATTATCAACAAGCCAATCAAACTAGCTGGGAGACGATTCGCAAGCAAATGTTGGCTAACGTTAGTCGCTTGAAGAACGAACGCGCCGTCACTCTTGTTCCTAACAACGGTTCAAACGTTTCGATTCCGGCGCCCGGCTCAACGAGTCGTTTATTTAATTCAAATCCTGCCTCGGGTAATCCCTTTGATGGGACACAGGCCGCCAATACTAATCATCCCGAAGGCGGTGTTTTCTACGTAGCCGGTGATCTGGTGATTAAGGCGCCTTTCACCTTTCTAAATCGTGGGACGATTATCGTGGCTGGTTCAATCCGTCTCGAGGGCGAAGGGGCGATCACGGTTAGCCAAAAAGGCACGCTGGGCTTGGCGGCCCTCGGCACGGGCGGGATTACGATTGACCCGGTGATTAAAGAGTTCCAGGCCATAGCCCTCTTTGCGGCCAACGGCCCACTGGTTTTTGAGTAAACCAGTCAGGTGCGAGGGTTGACTTATCTATCTAGACCATTATTATTGAGTAATAAAGTGAATATCCTAAAGGAGGAATAATGATCTCAAAACGGATGATATTGGTGGCAGGTCTGATGGGACTATTTGTGGTAGCGAGTCTCGGGGCGCTCTATTATTACGGCCGGCCGAGCGCGGATAGCGGCGTTAGTGAAGCGGCGCAGGTTATCAAAATCGTCGCTCGGAGAGGTTCAGCCTATGCTCAAATGTCCGACGGCACGCTTTGGGCCTGGGGAAGGAATGACTATGGCCAGCTGGGCGACGGGACAACCACAAATCGTTTAACCCCAATTCGGATTAATAATTTGGCTGGCGTGACTAAAATTGTCGATGGTAATATAAGTGATTATCGGTGGGACACCGATACCGTCTATCGATCATTTTACGCTCTTAAGTCCGACGGCACGGTTTTGGCCTGGGGACAAAACAGCGCAGGCCAGCTGGGCGACGGAACAAACACTGATCGTTTGACTCCCGGTCCAGTTCACAATTTAACCGGCGTGGTCGAGATTTTAGACCATTCTCATATACAAATCAATAGTAAACGCCTTAATTCGGTTTACGCCCTGAAATCCGACGGGACGGTTTGGGCCTGGGGAGATAATTATAATGGCGAGCTGGGCGACGGAACAAACACTAGTCGTTCGACTCCCGTTCAGGTTAATAATTTAACCGGCGTAGTTGAGATTGCTAAAGGGGCTCATTCATTTTACGCCCTGAAGACTGACGGCACGGTTTGGGCCTGGGGAGATAATTCTGATGGTCAGTTGGGCGACGGGACAAAAACCAAAGCTCTAACACCAGTTCAGGTTAATAATTTAACTAGCGTGGCTAAGATTTATATTAGTCAATCCGTAAATTCAGCTTATGCTCTTAAGTCTGACGGTACGCTCTGGGCCTGGGGAAATGATTACGTTGGCCAGTTGGGTAACGGGGATATTCCGAATAGCTTGTCTCCTACTCAAGCTTTAGTAACTGGCGTGACTAAGATTGTTACCGGTGGTGGTGGTTCGGTTTGGGCGTTTAAGACTGACGGGACGCTTTGGGCCTGGGGCTATAATTATTATGCCCAGCTGGGCGACGGAACAAACGCTAATCGTGGAACTCCTGTTCAGATTATTGGTGGTGTGACAGATTTTAACGAATATGCGGGTACGTCTGGCGCCCTTAAGTCTGACGGCACGGTTTTGATGTGGGGACAAAACGGCAATGGCCAGCTGGGTGATGGGACAACTACGAATCGTTATACTCCTGTTCCGGTTAATAATTTAACTGGCGTGACCAAAATGATCGTACATGAATATTCGGCCTTTGCCGTTAAGTCCGACGGGACGCTCTGGGCCTGGGGAAGAAATGGAACTGGCGAACTGGGCGACGGGACAAAAACAAGTCGTTCGACTCCCGTTCAAGTCAAAAATTTAACTGGCGTGGTTGAGCTTGCCTTAGACTCTAATTCGGTTTACGCCCTGAAGTCCGACGGGACGGCTTGGGCCTGGGGAAATAATCACTATGGCAAGCTTGGTAACGGGAAATATCAATATACAGAATACCCTTTCCCCGAACAGATTATTTTCCCCACGGCCACGCCAACCCCCAACCCCTCCAATCTGACAATTCAACCTTTACCGACCACTCCGCCAGCTTCTTCGCCCTCTTCCACTTCTAGTCAAAATCAAACAGCGACAACGTCTCCCGCGCGTCCCCCCGTCTCTGTCGATCCCAACCCGAGTCACTACTCGGCCCAACTCGTCAGTCAATCCAACCCTCAATTCTCCGTTCGGGCCGGCGAAGAGATGACCGTTGAAGCTCAATTCAGGAATACCGGTCTGGCCACCTGGTATCAAGACTATACCAACTTGGGCACGGTCGAGACTCAAGACCGTTGTCCAGGCTTTGATACGGTCTCCGGCTGGTATAAGTGTAACCGTGCCCGCTTCCTAGAGAGCTCCGTGGCTCCGGGAGAAATCGCCACCTTTAGGATGACCTGGAAGGTCCCCGCTAATAAAATCAGCTACACCTTCCATGAAGCCTTCCGGTTAGTCGTTGACGAAGTGGTTTGGTTTAGCGAGCCGACTGTAGCTTGGGATATCACCGTGCTTCCCGCCACCGGCACGACGGTCAGCGGCCCGCCAGTCGACGGCAATCCGAATAATTACAACTACGAGTTCGTTAGCCAATCGTCTTCCAGCCAAACCATCCGGCCTGGCCAAATCGCCTCCTTTACGATCAAACTTAAAAACACCGGCACCGCCACCTGGTACCAGGACTACTTCAACCTTGGCACCACTCACCCTCAAGACAACGTGCCTGGCTTTGATGTTAATCTTGCTGACCGGAGCGCTGACGGCTGGTACAAGTGTAACCGTATCCGCTTTACCGAAACCCAAGTCGCTCCCGGCGAAACCGCCACCTTCACCTTTGATCTCACCGCCCCATCGAATAAAGTCACCGGCACCTACCGCTACTACCTCCAGCCGGTGGTGGATGAAGTTGCCTGGGTGAAGCCAGACATTGGCATGTATTTTGAGATCACGGTGGAGTAGGCACTTCCTCCTTCACTTCGCAAGTGTTTATTCCGAAGTTCACTTCCGAAGTGGTCCCGAAAGTGCGTAAGTCCTGTTGTAAATTGGAGGTAATTTGAAAACCCTGGCAATCAATGGTTTTGGCCGAATCGGCCGGGTGACGGCTCGGATACTACTCGAGAGAAATCGGATTGACCGACTTCAGGCGGTGAATGATTTGGCCGACGCCAAAACTTTGGCTTATCTCCTGAAATACGACACCATTTATCGCGAGCTTCAAGCTGACGTCCGTGAAGTGGCACCGCCGGGATCTCATTTTAGCGGCGGGATTCGCATCAACCATCATGTGATCGGCGTTTTGTCAGAAAAAGACCCCGCTCTCCTCCCCTGGAAAGCCCTGGACGTTGGGGTTGTGATCGAAGCTACCGGCCGCTTCACTGACTACGAATCAGCCAGCGCCCATCTGAAAGCCGGGGCCCGGCAAGTCATTATCTCGGCTCCCAGCCGCGGTGTTAATCCCGCCCCCACCTCGGTGATTGGAGTAAATGCCGGCACTAATGACGACGAAATCATCAACAATGCCTCGTGTACCACTAATTGCATCAGCCCGATGATGGCCGTTCTTGAGGCAAAGTTTGGCGTGGAAAAAGCCCTCCTCACGACAATTCATGCTTATACCCAGTCGCAACTCCTCCAAGATGGGCCGAGTCATGATCTGCGCGAAGGCCGGGCCGCGAGTGCCAATTTGATTCCCGCCGGCACCGGGGCGGCCATTGCCACCACCGAGGCGATCCCGACCCTGAAAAATAAATTCGATGGCGTTTCCATTCGTGTGCCCGTCACGATTGGCTCACTCTCCGATGTCACCTTGGTTACCCGCCAGCCAGTGACTGTTGAA
The DNA here is from genome assembly GCA_038061355.1 of Patescibacteria group bacterium. Taxonomy (GTDB): domain Bacteria; phylum Patescibacteriota; class UBA1384; order JBBTZN01; family JBBTZN01; genus JBBTZN01. The sequence goes on from JBBTZN010000015.1 coordinate 6,185, forward strand.
GAAGTCAATCAGGCCTTTACCGAGGCCAGCCACAGCCTGGCCTACAAAGGGATTCTCGAAGTCACAGACGAACCGCTGGTTTCCGGAGACATTATCGGCCGCTCGGCGTCGGCGATTGTCGATCTCTCTTTAACGCGGGTGGTGGGCGGCAATCTCGTTAAGGTTTTTGGCTGGTATGATAATGAGTGGGGCTATGCAAATCGTCTCGTTGACCAAGCCTTCCGGTTTCTTGAAGTTTAGGATCGAGAAGCAGAATTCATGCAAATAAGGAACACTCCAGGAGTGACGATCCTGAGCTGTGCGAAGGACTCTCCTGGAGTGAGGGAAATTTTTCGCAAGTTTTAGAGGAAATTAGGTACGCATGGGACCATTCGAAACATCAGAACCTCGACCAGCGTCGGTAGAAATGGGACTTGGTCAAGAGTCACCGCAGGTTCAAGCTGAAGTAAAACCGACTGTTAATGAAGGGCAGCTCAAAAATCCTGAACAAGTAGAGAGGGTTACTCAAGAAGCGATTAAACGTCGCGTGAGCGAGTCACAAGCCGCCTATCTCGAACGGTCAAATAATCTTATTACAAGTTTTTTACAAACGACGCGGGGTAAGTTTTTCGATCCTAATCGCTTGCGCGATGGTGATTTAAAACCCGAAGAGGCAATTTTTATCGGTCAAGTCCTGGCCGAAGTTTGTCAGGAGCCAGTCAGCGGCATGAGGGAAAAGGTCGACTTACGGGCTGCACTTGCTCTGATAGAACAATCAATCAGTATGCACAGTTTTCCTAAGCGTGGCGGTGAGAATGGCCCACCAGATGAAGCGGCTTTCGATCAGACTGCGCGCAGTCGTAAACTTTTTGAAACTCAACCCGGCACGGGCGCGGCTAAGCGTGAAAGCTACTGGAATACCCTTGTCTCTCCCTATGTTACGCCCGAAGTTGCCAAAAGGATGCTCAACGATAAGACGATCATGCTCTTGGGTGGTGGGAAGTCGCATCTCAAAGAAGAGATGGTGGGTAGTGGTATCTCCTCGCGGGAAGTTATTAATGTTGATCCGTATGTCTCCCTGCCTGAACCTGGGGCAGATCCGGTTATGCCATGGAGCGCCACTGATCCGCATTTGGTTGAAAAACTACAGTCTAAGCAAGTTAAGCAGGCCAATGAAATATGGGCTGAATATTCTGTCCCAGCTTATCTCAAAGATCCCGAAGAGATTAAACAACTTTTTACAAATATCAACGCCCTGCTCGCTGATGGTGGTACAGCTCGTATCTGGCCAACGATGATAGGCGATAGCGGTAATGAAACGCAGAATTTGGCATGCAAAGCGGCCCTGATGGAGAGTCTCCAAAAATTAGCGGACTCGGGGAAGTATGAGATAGTGGCGCGGCGGGCCGCGGGCCGACCAGGCTTTACCCTATATAAAATTCCGCCGGAAATAGTAACAGCAACTGCTTAGTAAGCGGCTCATGAAATATGGTACACTCAAAAGGGAGATAAGGAGGTGAGATGTTGAGTATTCGTGAACAAATTCTTGTTATTTTGCTGGCCGGTTTAACGACCGGGGCTGTTAGCTTTATGGCTTTGCAAAGCCAACCGTCAGCTGATCAGATTATCTTGACGCAACAAACCAGACAGACAACGACAATTACCACTAATATAGCCACACCTCCGTCGTCAGAGCCAGTTTATTCTAAACCACCCACCATCTCTAGTTCCGTGGTTAGTCCAGTCGATCGTTCACCGCTGATTCTTCTAGCCCTCCTTGTTGTTATGGGGATTTCTGTCACCCTTTACTATATTCTCCGTCACTATCACCTGATTGTTCCACAACGTCGTCACGAGGATGATAAAAACTAAGCCCCAAATTTCTAAAGTAAGTAGGACTTACGCACTTTCTCTTTAACCCCAGGGGTTAAAACGCCCGGAAACCCCTGGGGTTTTAGGAAAAGTGCGTAAGTCCTGGTAAGGTCAAACTATGGCTATTGAGGAAGATCCATTTTTCGGTAAAACTTCACCGCCCATTCACATGCCGGAAATTATTCCCGTTCAAGCTTTCCTTGAAAATGACGAGAGCGATCTTTGGGCTGACCAGCGCCCACGCCATCGGCCGCCAGTTCGCCTGCTACTGGCTTTGCTGGCTTTGGGCGTGCTCGGTGGGGGAAGTCTGTATCTCGCCACTCGTCCGAATAGTCCGCTCGAATCGGCTGCTGATCAGCTAAATCAGATAACCAGTTCGCCATCAGGAATCAACACCATCCCTGCCTTCGGACAGACTGCTTCACCAACTACTCTGCCCCAACCGACTTCGTCTGCTTCAGAGATAGGGCCCAGTTCGGCACCATGTCAGTTGCCTCTGTACACCAATCAGACTTCGGGTTTCCAAATTGGCCAGCCGTTACATTGGACCACAACGTTAAACGGTCCAGTTATCCTAGTCGCTCCAGAAGCAACTTTCCAAACAGTTTCTTTTTTACTACCTATTGAGCTCGTTGATAAGACCCTCGCCGAATCGGTTACTAAAATAGTTGCTGATATCCTTAATCAGAGCTTTAAAAATTTTGGGGCGCACCTGACCTTAACAAAAACTGATCTTGCAGGGACGGTCGGCGGTGTCCCCACTCTTGGTTGGCTGACAAGTAATCTGACAGATACTGGTCTCATTATACGAGGCGGCTGGGCTCCAAGTAGTGATTGGTCAAATCAACGCCCAACCCTGGCTGGCATCGGAGACTGTTATCAAACAGTCCCTGGGACAGTTCTTTCCTTAATAACCAAAACTATCACCGATGACCAGGGGACGACTGTTTTTCGGGCGGCCTTTCCGCCAGCTTGGACAATGGCGAATTTGAGTTCGACGGGTTTTGATCTTGGAGTTGATCCTTCTACCTCGGTTCGTTACCAACAAACCCAAGGCTCTTTAGGCAGTCAAACGACGACCGGTCTTTTTGACCAGATTATCCCAATCTCAAAATATCAGGAATTATCGATTTTAGCGGATGGACCAGTTGCGGAGATAGTTGATAACCAAGGTCTAACCTGGCAAACACAAGCCAGAAGCTATACCGCCAGAGTGCAAGGCCAGCTTCTGCGGGGAACGGTCACAGCGGCGGTCTCGAACGACGATGATGGTTTTGGATTTGGTAGTTACGCCGCCATCACGATCGTCCGTGAGACGGAGCTGGCCAACTGGCCAGCATTCGCGTCACTCGCCGCTGCCATTCAAGGGAGCCTCAAGTTCACCAGTCCCCAAGCCGGTCAGGGACTAACCCTTCCGACCACTGATCCGGGTGCCTTGTCCGCTCCGATTGATGGTCGAGCTCTCATCGCCGCCCTTGCCGATCAATTAGGTAAGTCGGCCGTGCGGCCGATACTTGGTACCTATCGATCTGCCCAAGCTGATAATGGTGATCTCTTTCTCGCTCCAGAAACGAATTTTGACACCAAGACGCAAACCTTCGTTTTTGATCACGCTGGCCAGCGTGATATGCTAAGTCCCGTGAATGAATGAAAGGAGTTCCCATGTCGGATCTCACCAACGAACCTGATTCTTCGCCGACCCCAATGGCTTTCCCACCTTCCCCCTCGCCACTCTGGTCACCGAAACGGTGGCTGATCGCTTTGCTTTTACTCGCTCTTGGTTGGGGACTCTACACGTTGGGGACTATGGAGGATGAGCGAAACGACGGTCTACCAGTCGTTACCAATTCTCTTGGTGAGCTAGTCCAAACTTCGACACCTTTCGTCAGCCCGACGGTGTCAGTGAGCGCTTCGGCCAGTCAGGCGCCAACAGTGACGACGCCAGATCGGACAGTCTTGGCGGCCGGCGGTTTTAAGCTCACCTCAAAAACGAGCTACTCGTGTTCCGCTCAAGCGCCCGACGACTGGAGTCTGATGTCAACCGCCCAGTCAAATACTGCCGATCTTTATGCTCCCGATAAGACGATGTATGCCGGCTATGTCATTCAGGGGATCAATACCGCTGCGGCTGGCTACATGAGTTACTATTCGGCCCCTTTGAACGACGCCGATCTTTATAGCAGTGATCCCGCGACAGTTGCTCTCGCCTACGGCCGGATTATTGTTGGTTCACTGGGGGGAACAAGCGATTTAACTTATACCGCCGAAACCAACGAAACACTCGGCGATTACCTGCTCCGTTCAGTTGCTTCGAGCACGCACAAAGGAGTGATTTTTTACCACGCCGCCGGCTTTCCTGGCGATGGTTATACTTACAGCTACATCGAACCGATGTATTTTGCCTTTACCACCGGCACCCTCTGGCCAAGTGAAGGCTTACTGGTCGCCCAGATTGCCGGTTCGATTAAATGTTCGACCCAATTCCAGCCCCGCGATCAGTATGTCGTTACGGCGCGAACCTCAAAGAGCGGTGATCGAAGTGATAGTAATGGTGCTGACGCCGGTTATAATCCTCAACTCGGTACAGAATATGTCCACGATCCGGGCACTGGCGAAAATTATTTGGTGAGCCCTTCAACCAACTGGAGCAATAATGGCCCGCAGGGTGGCGGTTACTACGCCGAAAAAAGCGGCGGTAATGATTATGTTAAACTCGAACCCGGCCGGTCGGATTAGCCCCAATCGTCATTGCGAGACCCGCGCCCGGGTCGTGGCAATCTTTAAGAAGCTTCATCACTTGAGCTAATCGTCCAACTTTGCTAGTCTAAATCTATAAAAGTTGGGGCGGTTAGCTCAGAGGTAGAGCGCTTCGTTGACATCGAAGAGGTCATAGGTCCGATTCCTATACCGCCCACCAGAAGAGGTTTAATGATGAACAAAAATTATTATTGGACAGGACTTACGCGAATTGGGAACACTCCAGGAGTGAAGGAAAATTTGCGTAAGTCCTGTTGGAGTAGATTATGATGCTTCGTCATAATCTCACAACTTGGTCTTCGTTTGTGATCTGCTTCGAGAGGAATTGACCGAGCGGGCAGACTTTGACGTAATTCGTGGAAGTCGCAGTTTGCCCAGCTCGGGCAATTTTTGTTTACCTTAAATCTTAAAAAAATGAAGAGAGGAGAGGAATTGTCGAGTGGAACAATTGTCTCGTGACCCAAGATCACTCGTCATCAGAGAGGCCCGCCGATTGATTGGCCAAGCCACCTATCGTTTGGCTGCGCGGCTCGAAGAGGCGCCAGAAATCGTTAATTGTATGACACTACTGGCTCACTCGTATCGAGTTATCGGCCTCGAGCTCGCTGCGGCCAGGTTTGAGGAGCAGCTCGCGCAAGGTAAAGCGATCGACCTGAATCAACTCGAGCCGGGTGATCTCATTTATACGGCCGGCTCTCAAGCTTACTATGATCATCCAGAATACGGTGGCATCGGCCACGTTGGTCTGGCGACTGGAGAGGGGACTGTCGTTCACGCCACCCGCCGTGTCCGCCAAGGCCGTGTAGGTGGCGTCTATGAGGATCCGCTGACCACTTTTATCGCCGCTGGCGCGTTCAAGGTCGCTCGCCGCTTGCTGACTCCAACTCTTCAGCCCCCATGTTTGGTAACTAAGGGGATTGTATCGCATCTCTAGGGCGTTCACGACTACTCGTGGGCGCCCGCTGTTTTTGTCCGTCAAATTGGACAGCTTCAAATAAGTTACCGTAGGATTGATTCAACTGAAAGATTATTTTACATTTTGTATCGATCGATCTTTTTGGTAAAATTAGCTTAGTTGGGATAAAGATGGGAGATTTTTTGGAACCGCGGAAAAAAGCGGCAATTTATACGCGAATGGTTCTCGTGGAACTCGGTCAGCTGGTCAATGAAATGACCTATGGCGGCGTGGCTTTCCGACAACTTCGTTGGGCCAGCCGCCGCGAGTTTTGGGCGGAGATGAGTCACTTGCAGCAGATATTGTGGCGGCTTGAACGGCAAGGAGCTATTCGCCGGACTGGCCGTGGTCAATCGGCTACGATTTATGTCACCGAGATTGGCAAACGGCAGATTCGTCGACTACTTACCGAGTTAAAACAAGCGCCTCGTCAACAAGTCTGGGATGGTAAATGGCGAATCATCAGTTTTGATGTTTCGGAGAGCCATCGAACCGGGCGCCAGTTACTCCAGCGAAAACTCCGCCAATTAGGCTGTTATCCTCTCCAGAGAAGTGTTTACATCTACCCTTTCGAGATTAAGGACTTAATTGAAGAAATTCGTATGGCCTATGATCTCCGGACTGATCTCGTGTACTTGATAGCCGAGTCGATTGATAACCCTCATCTAATCCAATCATTTTTTGAAAACAACGGTGTTTTAACCCTCCCCCAGGGAGACGATAGGAGTTAAGAAAGAACTAATTACGGATAAATTTTACTTTTTCTATCGATCGATAAAAAAAGTAAAATATGGTCATCGAAGATTCTTTCGTGCGTTTTGGGATTCAATACCATAGAATATGTATAGATCGCACATTCCTAAATTGGAATATAAACGTTGATTAAAATCGATGGATTGCGATGTCCTGGAGGATTAAAAAAACTTGAGACGTACTTACAGGTACGTTGGGAGTTTTTTAATCCGAAGGACAAGCATGGCGCGATTATTAATCGGCGGTTAGTCCAATTTTGGAATGTGCGATCTATAGATAAAGGAGTAGTTATGGCAATCAATCCCCAAAAACTAACGACGAAAACCCAAGAGGCTCTCGTGGCTGCCCAAGATTTGGCGCAAGCAGCGCGGTCGACGCAGATTGATGTGGCGCACCTCGTTCTTGCCTTGCTCGATCAAAGTGACGGGGTTGTCTCGGCCCTGTTCGATCAGCTCAAGGTCGATCGTACGCGCCTCTTAGATCGGCTAGAGGCATTGGTGGCTGACGCACCGCACTTTTCGGGCCACGACGCTGGCCAGCCGGGAGTGAGTCCGGATGTAAATCGGCTTTTTGACGCAGCGACCAAGGTAGCAAGTCAGCTCCATGACGAATATATTTCCACCGAACATCTCCTGTTGGGCCTTTTTAGCTTTACCAACCAAGTTCAACAGATTTTACGTGGTTTTGGCGTCACACCCGAAGCGATCCAACAAGTTCTTAAATCAATTAGGGGTACCGAGCGGGTGACTGATCCCGAGCCAGAAGGTAAGTATCAGGCTTTGGAAAAATACACAATTGATTTTACCGCTTTGGCGCGGGCCGGTAAGCTCGACCCAGTGATTGGGCGGGATGAAGAAATTCGGCGTGTCACCCAAATTTTAGCCCGCCGCACCAAGAATAATCCCGTCTTGATCGGCGAGCCCGGGGTTGGTAAAACCGCCATTGCCGAAGGGTTAGCCACTCGTATTATTACCGGCGACGTTCCAGACACCCTCCGCGATAAAATAATTTTGAGTCTTGATTTAGGTTCACTTTTGGCTGGGGCCAAGTTTCGTGGTGAATTTGAAGAGCGCTTGAAGGCAGTTTTAAAGCAAGTCGAGTTCGCCGAAGGAAAGTATATACTTTTTATCGATGAGCTTCATACCTTGATTGGGGCTGGCGGAGCCGAGGGTGCTCTCGATGCTTCGAATATGCTAAAGCCGCCACTAGCCCGAGGCACACTCCATGCCATCGGCGCCACAACCTTAAAAGAATATCGGGAGAGAATCGAAAAAGATCCCGCCTTTGAACGTCGTTTCCAGCCAGTTTTAGTTGAGCCACCTTCGGTTGAGGCGACGATTGGTATTCTGCGGGGTATTAAAGAAAAATACGAGGTCCATCATGGCGTGCGGATTACGGATGATGCCTTGATCGCTGCCGCCCAACTTTCTGATCGGTATGTGGCTGATCGTTTTTTACCAGATAAAGCCATCGACCTTCTCGATGAAGCTGCCGCCGCTTTGCGTATGGAAATTGATTCGAATCCAATTGAAATTGATCGCATGAAACGACGTGTCATGCAATTGGAGATCGAACGAGAAGCGCTCAAAAAAGACGAAACCCCAGCCGCCAAAGAGCGGCGAACGCAGCTTGAGGCTGATCTTGCCAATAGTAAAGAAGAACTGCAATCACTCGAAGCCCAATGGCAGACCGAAAAGAAACAGCTTACCAGCCTGCGTCAAATCGCGAGCCAGATCGATTCGTTAAAGACAGATATGGATCAGGCGACCCGTCAAGGTGACCTGGAGAAGGCCGCTAAAATTCAGTACAAGGAGTTGCCAGAGGCGGATAAAGCGCTTCAAGAAGCGACGGCTGAACTAGCCAAACGTGGGGCTCGTCGTTTCGTTAAAGAAGAAGTTGGGGAAGAGGAGATCGCCCAAGTCGTTTCCCGCTGGACAGGCATTCCTGTCACCCGAATGCTCGCCAGCGAACAAGAGCGCTTAATCCATCTCGAAGACGAGCTCGGCTCGCGGGTAATCGGCCAAGCCGACGCGATTACCGTTGTAGCGGGGGCTATCCGCCGAGCCCGGACTGGCATCGGCGAACCAAATCGGCCGATCGGTGTCTTCCTCTTTATGGGTCCAACCGGCGTTGGTAAGACCGAGCTGGCCAAAGCCTTAGCCGAAACCCTCATGAATAGCGAGCAGGCCTTAATTCGTCTCGATATGGGTGAATACGGCGAAGCGCACACCGTCGCCCGTTTGATTGGCGCCCCGCCAGGTTATATTGGCTACGACGAAGGTGGACAGCTGACCGAAGCGGTACGTCGGCACCCCTACGCGGTGGTTCTGCTCGATGAGATGGAAAAAGCCCATGCCGATATTCAAAATGTCTTGCTCCAAGTTTTCGATGAAGGCCGTTTGACCGACGGTAAGGGACGGACGGTTAGTTTTAAAAATACCCTGATGATCATGACCTCCAACCTCGCCGCCCGCGAAATCGAAGCCGGCGCCGCCCGCGCCGAGATAATGGAAGTTGTCCGTCGTCAGTTTAAACCCGAGTTTGTCAATCGCCTTGATGAAATCGTGATCTTTAATCGTCTCACTGAAACCGAGCTTGATGCCATCGTTAGTTTGCAAATTGAGCAGGTGAATAAACGGCTCCAAGACCGCAAACTTAAGCTTGAGATTAACGAATCAGCCCGTCGTCAACTGGCAGCGGTTGGCTATGATCCCGTCTTTGGCGCGCGTCCTTTGAAAAGAGCGATTCAAAATCTTGTCCTCGATCCCCTGGCTAGAGCCTTACTCGAGGGTCGAATTCACGACGACCAAACGGTGATCGTGACCTATAAAAATAGCCAGTTCAGTCTTGAATCGGCTAAAAAGCCACGCGAATCAGCGCGGGTTACGACTGCTTAATCCGCTTAAATTTAGGCCAATCCTGGGCGGCGACTTGGGCAATCACCACCAGGGGAATCGCCAAGACTGCCCCCGCAATTCCACCCAATTGTCCGCCGATAAGGAGAGCAATAATGACAACTACTGGCGACAGGCCAACGGCCTGTTTCATAATACTTGGAACGAGAAATTGATTTTCCGCGAACTGGAGCGCGACGGCAAAAGCGAGAGAGATAGATATCTTTAGGAGAGCCGCATCGGGGCTCGTCGCGGCCATAGCCACCATGATCACACCCGCAATCAGGGGGCCGACAATCGGTAAGACTTCCAAAATGCCAGCCAGAAGACCGAGGGCGAGGGGAACGGGCACGCCAATCAGGCTCATGGCCACGGCTGTAGCCCCACCGACCACCAGAGAAAGGGTTAACTGCCCGCGCAACCAACCGCCCATTTTGTCAGCGACGCGCTCTAGGCTTAAGGCTAACTGGTCACGATAAGTGGCTGGTAAAATTTTGAGAATCTGGTGGAGGGGGTGTTCTTCGAGAAGAAGATAAAACGTTAGAGCCAAGACGGTAAGGGCCGACACCAGCCCGCCAAACACCGAGATAACGCCCGCGACAACGTTGCCACTGACTTTTTGGAGTTGGTTAACCAGCTCTGTCAGCAATTGTCGCCCTTGGGTAATTGATTCGTAATACGGGCTTAAGTGACGGACAATATCGGGTAACTGTTGCAAAATAAAGAATTGGAGCTGTTCAATAATTGCCGGAATCACCAGTGACAGAAGCAGAATCATCAAACCAACAATCAAAAGCATAATAATACTCACGGCCGCCACTCGGTGGACGCGTCGGCTTACAAACCATTGAACCATTGGGCGTAGCCCAGCGACGAGAATAACGACCACAAACAAAAGGGCGAGGATATCGCGAATTTGCCAGAGTAGCCAAAAAGCGACCAAAACCAGGATAGTTTTCACGATTGACCAGGTTGAAATCTCAAATGTTTGCATTGATTACTTCTAGAATACCACATTTTTTATGTTGTGTGTGGCCAGGCAATTACACAAACTGACGGATCAACTCGATCAGCTCGGACCACTCATCTTGGATAGGCTTGGCTAATTGGCGCGTTTCAAGTATAAGCGAGGCCTGTTTTAGATAATTAGTTACCGAGGTATGGGCTGTCTCGGCCGCACCACTTTCTTGGAAGAGGTTTTTGAGCCGATTACCCTTATCAAGGTCGATTGACTGTCCAAATAACTGTTGCAGCGTAGCCTGCTGGGCAGCCGAGCCATATTTTATTACATGGGCGGTTAAATAGGTCGGTTGGCGTTCGCTAATATCGCGGAAATCGTTCTCGACAAATACTTCCCGCAGATCGTCTTGAATTTGGAAAGCCCGCCCCAGCTTACCAGCCATTTCTTGGCTAAAGATGTCCCAGTTCGCCAGATCACTGCCACTTAGAGCGAGACCTATCCGTATCGGTCCTAAAAATGAGTAGCTGGCTGTTTTAAGCCAAATTTTTTTATCGATCATCGCATCGGTGACAGACGTGCGGGTTGTGAGATCAATATCGATCATCTGCCCGCAAATAACCTCCGTCTGCATGGTGAAAAAAATTTTGAGGGCTGCTTGTTGAGTCAGCGAAGTTATCTCTGTTTGCAAAAAGGCTTCATCGGCCCAACTGGCCAGTAAATCGCCGGCTAAGATGGCCTGGCTCGTACTGATTAGATTTTTCGCGCCAATCCGTCCGGCACTCTCAAGTCGGTTTCGTACAAAAATATCAACGGTTGGTAAACTATGACGTTCGTCAGCTCGATCAAGAATGTCGTCGTGAACTAGACAATATGTGTGAAAAAGCTCCATTCCAAAAAGAGCCGGTTCGATCATGGCCTGATTTGTACCACCAGCCATTCGGTATGACAGATCGATCAGATAGGGTCGGAGTCGTTTACCGCCATGTCGAACAATCTTGGTGAGGTGGTCGATCATGGCGATCAAATCTGGATCATCAAGCAGATTCGCTGCTTGCCCTAGTTTATTATCGAGGTAGCTGTTAAGCCGAGGGTCAAAACGCTCTTTAAATTTTTTTAGAAAGGACATGCTATTCCTCTCGTCCTGAAAAATCGTTAAGTTTTGATTGGTCGCAATTACTGAACGAAGCTCGAACCTTTTTTGAACGAAACTCCTGATTGCCGCGCTTCGCGCGGCAGAACCGAAACTGAACGCTCGGGCGGGCAAAA
>JBBTZN010000016.1:0-1256 GCA_038061355.1 Patescibacteria group bacterium
ATGGCCCGAACGGAGATTGAAACGATTGCCTGGTTGGTAGATCACCACATGGACTTAAAGGGTCTCGATACGCTGCGCGAAGCCAAACGCCGCGCGTACTTGTTAGATCCGCGCTTTAAGTGGCTTTTGGAGTTGCATCATGCCGATGCGGCGGGGACAATTCCTCGGGATTTGAGTCTCTATCGCGAGGTAAAAACCTTCTATAAGAAGTATCTCGCCCTATGGCGAACTGAACAAAAAGTTGGGCCGCCAGCGGCCTTACTCTCGGGCCACGATTTGCGCGATGAGCTTGGGGTGGCCGAAGGGCCTGAAATGGGTAAAATCTTGGCCAAAATTCAGGAAGCGCAGCTTGAACATCAAATTAGTAACCGTACCGAGGCTCTCGAGCTTGCGAGAACGCTGTTAAAAAGGTAAACTCGCGCTAGATTCATATTACGGGCCGTTAGCTCAGTTGGTAGAGAAGGTTGTGTGGGCCGTTAGCTCAGTTGGTAGAGCGCTTCCATGGCATGGAAGAGGTCAGGAGTCCGAGTCTCCTACGGTCCACACAGCCTTCTGCGGTCGCCAGGGCGACAGGTCAGCGGTTCGAGCCCGCTATGGTCCACCAAGTTTTGAACAATACGATGAAGTCTCCTACGGTCCACCAAACAAGATTGAGAGGTGTCATGCTGGAAAAGACTCTCGAAAAACTTGGCCTCTCCGAAAAAGAAGCGCGTGTTTATTTAGCACTTCTGGGTATAGGCCAGGCCACGGTACAACAGATTGCTAAAAAAGCCGGCGTGGTCCGGCCAACGACCTATGTGATTTTGGAAACGCTCTCCAAAAAGGGTCTGGCCACGACGGTTGAAAAAAACGGCAAGGTCTATTTTGCGGCCGAGTCGCCGGAACAGCTTCAACAGTTTTTGAAGCAACAAGAACAAGAGATATCGACCAAGGTTGAGGAACTAAAACGGGCTATGCCCGAACTGGTTTCAATTTTTGCCCTATCGGGCGATCGACCAACCATGCGCTTTTACGAGGGGAAAGACGGGGTGGCCGCGTCAGATGATGATGCCTATCGATCTCTAAAACCCAGTGAACAAATTTACGCCTTTTCGCCCGCGGACGAAATGGAACGAGTTTACCCTGGCGCATTTACTGTCGGCTCTGAGCGTCGATTAGCATATGATATCTGGACAAATGTAATTTATTCTTCCAAGGCTAAACTTCCGTATATGAATTCAGAAAAACTTAAGCGTCGTGCGCGCTATATACCGATT
>JBBTZN010000017.1:0-1014 GCA_038061355.1 Patescibacteria group bacterium
GCAGCTCTCAAAGCGATCGAAATGATTAAAGGGGTCACGAGTGACGTCGAAGTGGGTAAGATCTACACCGGCGAAGTGAAAGCCATTCAGCGCGATCGGATGACCGGCAAAGAGATTGGGGCGATTGTCCAGCTGACTCCCAAGCACGACGGGATGATTCATATTTCCCAGGTTTCCACCGAGCGCATCGAAAAAGTCTCCGATATTTTGCACGTGGGTGACAAAATTCCGGTGCTGGTGAAAGAAGTTGATAAAGAACGCGGCCGCATCTCCCTCTCCTACCGCGACGCCTTGGGCGTGAGTCCGGATAAAACTGAATAAATCAGACCTGCTGAATTAGCGGAAACAGAAAAATGAACCTCTCAAGGGTTCATTTTTCTTTAGATTTTCGATCGTAAATGAAAGTTGTTTACCCATAGAGCTGGCTATGGGTGCCAATAAGGGCAAAGATGATATGCTGCTCTTTCTCTTTAAAATAGAGCGCGCGAACGTCACCACTAATATTGATACTCCAATAGCCAAAGTATCTCCCCTTCAGGGGGTGATTCCGCAGCCGGGGATGGATTGGGTCCATCATAAAAAGCCGCAGTCGTACGTTAAATTGGCTCTGCATTTTTTGGGGTAACCGTTGATACTGTTTCTTGAAAGTATCCTGATACTGAACGATCATGACGTTGATTACTTTTTAAGGGCTGTGAGAAAGTCATCGGCATTCGTAAACTCTTGACTGATTTCACCAGCCTTCCGTTCAGCCTCAACCTTGCCAATGAGTTTTTCGAGCTTCGGCGTCATTGGCTCGGGCGCGAAAAATTCAATATGGCGCGTCGCGCTAAGCTGGCGTAAATAGGCATTAACAAGGCTACTTAATGTCAGTCCGGCACTTTTGGCCACTTCTTGCGCCGAAGTTTTTACGTCTTTATCGATCTTGACACTCATAACTGTTTTCATACTACAAAGTATATACAATGTAGTATCTATGTCAAGCCTCCAAATAAGAGGAACTTTTACTAATAA
>JBBTZN010000018.1:0-1797 GCA_038061355.1 Patescibacteria group bacterium
CGGGGCGGGAGTAGCAGCGAGCTGGCTGGGTAAGGGGCGTCGGGCCGGTGGCGCGCCAACGCGGCTCGTATAGCTCGTCACACCCGTTGGCCGATCAAATCGACGCAGAGGACTATTTCCTTGAGGGAAACTTGGTCGGCGGGGCACCAAAGGACGGGGGGTTGGAGCCGGCGAAGCTCCGGGAGTGGCGAGGGGAGGGGTAGAGGGTGGGTTCATAGATCCTTTCTGCCAAATGGCTTAGCAGCCCATTTGGCTAAATATTAGTAATGACAAAATCCAAATATCAAATCAAATCAAAAATCCAAAGAATTAGCTCGGGTCTTTTAAAATTGGACATTGATTTGGCATTTGAGCTTTGTCATTGGGCATTTTTTATTAATAAAGTCGTTTCAGGATAAACGTCATCGCTGACAGGTCAGCAGTTACATAGGTGGCAGGAGTAAAAATTCCAGCCAGTGTACCTGGGTTAATGTGCCAGGTATTATTAATCTTCTTGAGGTTAGGTCTATGAATATGGCCAGATACAACAAGTGTCGGCTGATGGGTGCGCACGTAGTGGTTCGCGTTACGGGGAAAGTGAAAGAGGGCAATTGTTGCCTCACCGGCCGTCCAGGCTAATGGCTCAGTGGCTGACCAGGTTAAATGCTTAAATTCTTGCGTCACGGCAGTGTAAGCGGCAAGCTTATGGCCAGTCTCAACATTCCCAGCCACAAGACGAATCGGTTGTAAAAATTTCTGGGCCAGCACGCTAACTGTTTCTGGTGTGCCAACGTCGCCGGCAATCCACAACTCCTCAAGGTTAAGTGGAGCAGTTTTTTCGAGAAATACGTCAAAGTTTAGTAAGTGATCATGAAGATCGGCAATAATACCAACCATGATTAGTATTCACTTGCGTGAACGAATCCCTCCCAAACCAATCTTAGAGCACATAAATGATAGATCTAAACTAGCAAGAATTCTGATTTTTGTCAACTCCAGTAGTTGTATGTTTATGTCAACGTTTTTTAGAAATGTCCGCTTCCTCATATCGTTGTGGCGAAAAAATACCCATGAAGGAAGTGACTATTTGAGGGACGGTTCTGATTAAACCTGACAAATAAGAGATAATCATCAACGCCCGCGATAAATGTCTTTGCGGTGCTGGATATGCAAAACCACGATATTCTGACCATCGATATCAAAAAGGATTCGGTAGTTGCCGACTCTAAATCGGTATTGGGCATCCGCCGGTTTGGTCAATGGTTCGGCAAACTGAAGCGGATCGGTTTGGTTGATAAACCATTCAAGTTTCAACTTGAGCCGTTTTTTGATCGGTTTTGGTAATCTTTGGATATCTTTGGCAACAGGTTTTTTGTACAGCAGTTGGTAGGCGGTCATCAGATTGATCCAAAGACATCCTCATGGTTTAAATATTCCTCGCTGGTGCGGGCTTCTTCTATTTTTTGGAGATAGGTTGAGTTGCTCGCCGCCAAGAGATCCTCTAATTTATCGAGATCAATAATCGCTCGTTCCTTCTTGCCGCGGCGCGTGACAATTAAAATCCTTTCCGTATCAACGGTGTCGAGAGCATCGGCTAGATTACTCCTTAAATTTGAGGCAGAGATAGTTTTCGTACTCATATAAGACTCCATATTGTTCAATTTATTGGTACATATCAATAGTACGTTTAAAATCAGAATCTTGTCAATAACTGTGGTTAGACCAAGTGATTTAGGGACGGTTCCTTCATATCTACCGCCAGATGGCGCTTGTAGCCGAACCAGAAGGTGGACTTACCTTTGGCGCCGTAGCGAGCTT
>JBBTZN010000019.1:0-3926 GCA_038061355.1 Patescibacteria group bacterium
TAATGTGCTCTATTTTGAGGGTCTTGACGGAGCAACCATCGGTAAACTGCGTCGCGAGTACCAACAAGAAATGGTCGTCGATGATACTTTTTGGCGGACGCATGGTAAGGCGCATTACGCAACGCTTATCTTTTTGAAATGTCCTCGTCGTTTTGCGGTTCCTCTGGTTATCAAAAAGAAAGATCGTCGGTCGTGGCAAATTTTGGGGCCTCTGCCTTGAACTCGCCGGCATCTTCAGATACATTAGCGTCACGATGCAGGTAAGTATTAAACGTCTTCCAAAAAGCCGAGTGAGGCTTTCTATCCAAGTTCCGGCCGAGCGCATGGAGCAATTTTTTGGTGATGCCTATTACCAAGTCAGCGCTCAAGTTGAGATTGAGGGCTTCCGCAAAGGTAAAGCACCGAAGAGTCTCATTCGCGAGCGGGTTGGTATGGAGCGCATTACTTCGATCGCGCTTGAGGCTGCTTTACCACGAACGTACCACGAGGCGGTTATGGCCGAAAATTTGATTCCGGTGGCTGAACCGACTGTTCAGGTCGAAAAAATTAGTGAAAGTGAACCGTTTATCTATCAGGCGGAAGTTGATGTTTTACCAGTTGTTGATCCGGGTCGCTACGAGCGAGTGCGAGTGAACGCCAAGAAATTTGCGGCCAAGTCGGTTGACCAGAAGGAAGTTGACCAGAGTCTGGCGCGTCTCCAGCGGTCAGCGGCTGAACCAAAAACTATCCTTCGGGCGGCGTCGCTTGGGGATTTGGTGGAAATTTCCTACACCGGAAAAGTTGGTGGGGTGACGCAAGACGGGTTAGTTAGTAAACATCACCCGGTTATTCTGGGTGAAAAGATGATTTTACCGGATTTCGAGCAGCAACTTCTGGGGTTAGTGGTGGGTGAAAAGAAGATTTTTACGATCGATGTCCCACGCGGTGAAGGCCAGACTCCGCAAGCTGTCGAATTTACGATTACTGTTGATCGCGTGGCAGAATTGGTCATACCACCTCTGGATAATGACTTGGCTAAGAAGGTAGGTAAGGCGACGATGGCCGAGGTTATAAGCGAGATCGAAAACCGATTACGCCAGGACCTTGAGGATCAGGCCCAGGCCAATCTGGACCGGGCCGTTGTTGATGCGGTGCTTAAGGGCGCTCGATTAGAAATGCCCGAAGCGCTCATCGAACGAGAAATTACCCACCGTCTTGAAACACTCGAACAGCAGTTGCGCCAAGGTGATCAAACGCTCGAGACATTTTTGCGCCGTCAAAAAAAGACAGCGGAGGAGTTTCGGAAAGAGATTCGACCATCGGCCGAAGCGGCGGTCAAAACAAGTCTTGTGCTTCGCGAAATTAGTCAGCGGGAAGAGATTACGGCTGATGGCAAGGAAAATGGCGCGGAAGAGATTTTTAAGAAAACTGTTGATTGGTTGGTCGCGCGAGCTATTCGTTAATTTTCAATTTTCAATTTCTAATTTGCAATCAATTTTAAATGATTCATTAAGACATTGATAATTAAATGGAAATTGTAAATTAAGATTTGAATATTTAATGGAGTAAAAATGTCTTATTTAATCCCGACCGTTCTCGAAAAAACGCAGTGGGGGGAGCGAGCCTATGATATTTATTCACGGCTATTGAAAGAGAATATCATTTTTTTAGGTGGTCAAATCGATGACGAAGTGGCTAATTTAGTGATCGCCCAGCTTCTCTTTTTAGCCTCAACAAATCCTAAGAAAGATATTCAGCTTTACATTAATAGTCCCGGCGGAGTAGTAACTGCCGGTATGGCAATTTACGATACCATGCAGTTTATTGAGCCGGATGTTCAGACGATTTGTTTGGGTCAAGCGGCGTCGGCCGCGGCAGTCCTCTTGGCCGCGGGCGAAAAAGGCAAGCGTTTGGCTCTGCCCAACAGTCGAATTATGATTCATCAAGTCATGGGCGGGGCCGAAGGTCAAGCGACAGATATTGAGATTCAAACCCGGGAGATTTTGCGAGTTCGTCGGCAACTTAATGACGTTTTAGTGCGTCACACTGGCCAGAAACTGGCTAAGATTGAACGTGATACCGATCGTGACTATTTTTTGAGCCCCGAGGAAGCGAAAAGCTATGGGATTATCGATGAGATTATCGAGCCAAAAATCCAAATGACAAAATCCAAATGACAAAACGATGTTTTGGCTTTCTGGTTTTGAACTTTACAGGCCTTACACAAATTGGGAACACTCCAGGAGTGACGATCCTGAGCCGTGCGAAGGACACTCCTGGAGTGAAGGAAAATTTGCGTAAGTCCTGCTTTATTTGAAATTTCATTTGGAGTTTTATGCAGTTTTATGTGACAACCCAACCTCTTTCTGAACTTGAGACAGAAGCTCTGATCGTGCCGCTTCTGTCTGATGTCGCTCCTAACCGTGTCCGAGGTTTTGACCGGCAACTGGCTGAACTGATTGGCAAACTGAACTATCACGGTGATTGGCGGGGCAAGGCTGGAGAGGTGGCGCTTTTTTACCCAGATCATCAGCCTCAACAAGTGACCGAGCTGGCACCTGATGGTATAAAACGTTATCTTCTGTCAGGTATGGGGGCTAAAGCTGACTGGGATTATGAGCAGCTGCGTCAGACAGTTGCGAGTGCAATCAAGATAGTTAAAAAGAAACAACTGACTAACTGTACGCTTGTTTTGCCTTCGGGCAGTACGCCGGCAACGGCGAAAGATCTTGCAACAATTATAGTGATGGCCAATTATGAGTTTGGTCACTATCAAACCCTCGAGCGCGAGACGCTTCGCACCCAACTAGAGCAAGTTTATTTTTGGATAACTGATCCGAAAGACAGCGCTGTTTTTCAAGACGCCATTACCAGAGGTAATAGCATTGGTCAGGCGGTGACTTTCGCTCGTGATCTAGCCAATCATCCGGCCAATGTTATGACGCCTTGCCATCTGGCTGACGATGCGTTGGCTCTCGCTGGGCCGGATGTGAAAGTGACTGTTTTTGGTCGCGATGATTTGACCAAGATGGGCATGGGGGCGATTTTGGCGGTAGCTAAAGGTTCGACAGAAGAACCACGGCTCATAATTGCGGACTATCGTCCACAATTTGGCGATCAGCAAATAGCGAATAGCGATAAGATACCGACGGTGGCTTTGGTTGGGAAGGGGATTACTTTTGATTCAGGAGGTATCTCGATTAAGCCAGCCGAAGGCATGCATGAGATGAAGATTGATATGGCGGGCGCGGCGGCTTGTTTGGGTGTCATAGCCGCGGCTAAGGCTTTGGCTTTACCCATCCGTATCGTGGCGATATTGCCTACGGCGGAAAACCTACCGGGCGGCGGGGCGATCAAGCCGGGCGATATTGTGACGGCCTATGATGGCAAAACGATCGAAATACTAAATACCGATGCCGAAGGCCGAGTGGTTTTGGCTGACGGGCTGGCCTATGCGGCCAAAGATATCCAGCCAGATGCCGTGATTGATTTGGCGACACTCACCGGGGCGGCGATTGTGGCTTTTGGTCATGAGATTACGCCTCTTTTTGGCAACAACGAGAGCCTGTTTAAGAAACTTGAAGCGGCGGCTGGGCGAACCGGAGAGCGCGTTTGGCGAATGCCACTTATCGACGAATACAAAAAAGGCACGCGGAGCGATATCGCGGATGTCCAAAATATCGGCCTCGGCAAACGTAACGCCGCTCTCGCCACTTCAGCGGCTTTTTTGTCATTCTTTGTACCCGATGATTTGCCTTGGGCTCACCTGGATATTGCCGGGCCAGCCATATTAGAAAAGGCTAATCGACCGTATTTGTCGAAGGGTGGAAGTGGCTGGGGGGTGCGGTTACTTGTTGATTTGTTGGAACAGTGGCGCCTGACTTGACCACCTCATCCATTTTTAGCTCATCTAACAGGTAGAAGTCTGTCGTTTTTGGGTTACTAAT
>JBBTZN010000020.1:0-8548 GCA_038061355.1 Patescibacteria group bacterium
TTTTGAGCTGACAGAACACCCATCCCTTTAGTTAGATTTTACATGAGTTGATGCGCCGCCCTTGACATGTAAAAGATTTTCAGGGTAGAATCAGCCGTTATCTTTTCTGGTTGGAAATAAAAAATAAAGGAGGGGAAGTGGCGAGATGGCAACGATTCTCATCGTCGACGACGAGCCGATGCAAATCCGGCTCCTGCGGGCGATCATGGAGGAGACGGACCACCGATTGCTTGAGGCCACCGGCGGCCAACAAGCCCTTGACGTCATGGCCCAGCAGTCGTGTGACCTCATCATCACCGACTGCGATATGCCCGGCATGAACGGGCTCGAACTGGCGCAACGCGTACTGGCCTACCAGCCAGACTTCCCGATTCTCTTCCTGACCGGAGCGATGTCGGACGATCGCCAGCTCGCCATCGAGGCGATGGGTTGCCAGGGCATAACCAAGCCCTACAGCCCACTGCGGCTCCTCGCCCTGGTCAACCAGCTCCTCTCTTAAATTTTTTTACGTTCCCGCACCGTCCCGACATTCCGTCGGGGCGGTTGCCTGTTTTAAATATGATAGGACTTTCTCATTCTCCCTAAATCGTCATCGCGCCTGTCCGCCTCTGGAGGGAGGCTTTAGCCCCTCCACAGGCGGGCAGGCGTGGCGATCTGGTTTTATAGGTTTAGAAGATTGTCCAGCCGCTGGACGGAATTCCGCTCTAGCGGTGACTTCGCTGCGACTCGCAATGACAAAAGTGAGACAGTCCTTGTGGTATTACATTTTAGTAATGCTAACTTGCTGAGCTCCTAGCCAGGCCAGCTCAAAAATTGTGCGTTGTGTTCTGGTGATTTCTTCACTTTCAATAATTACCGCAAGTAAATCTCGGTACGAAGCGATAAACATTTTATTACCAAAAATATTGATCTCATTTGAAAAGGGGAAAAGTTCTTTGGGCAAAAGAATTGTTTGTCGTAATTCCAAAACATCGTTTTTGAGGTGTTCACGGGCAATTGGTGAGTCTTCTGCCAAGGCACGTTGAGTAATACCAGCACGAATGCGTCGCGCTAGATAATTGGGTACATAATCTTTTAAATACTCATGGATTGATTCCGCCGACGAATAGGCAAACGTTTCGGTACCGGCTGGCACCTGAAGCGTTTCTTCGAAGACTTGTTTAATACCCTCAATGCCATCATAAAAGCGAATTTTTGGTTTCGTGCCGTGCGCATTGTAAATTGATGCGAGCTCGGGAAGAGCGGTTTTAATACGCTGTTGGCGAGTTTCGATTTGACGAATTTGTTCTTGTAGGAGGCTGGGTAGTTTGTGGGGGTCTTCCGCAAAATATTGGCGGTGGGCACCTTTTTGATTAAACGCTACAAAGCCACGTTGGATGAGGGTATCGAGAATACTGTAAGCTGTCGTCCGCTTAACCGCGCTTTTGCGGGCAACGGTTTGAATGTCGGCTGTGCCGAGCTGCAACAGCGCAATATACACGCGAATTTGGTTGTCGTTAAGGTCAAGAGAACGGAGTAGAGCATCAAGTTCCATGAGCCTCACTTTGTGACGAATATATATCGTCAATATAATTATATTATCTCGAATATTACTGAATGTCAAGATAGGTATAGGTATGTATAACAGGAATGGCCTAATAGATTATGACGAAGAATACTTGACAACATAGCCAAATTCTGTTAATATCTAGCGTTGTCAGATTAACAAGGCGCGGTGGTCGAGTGGCTAGACAAGGGTCTGCAAAACCCTTTAGGCAGGTTCGAATCCTGCCCGCGCCTCCAAAAGAAAGGATCAATATGACTAAGGATTGGCAAAGTTACATTAAAGGGAATTGGGAGAACTTTATTACCGGACGCGCAGAAGGCCACCCAATTACTGAAGATGATTTGAAAAACATCGGTATTTGGCAAAAGGCCGATCAACTCAAATCGATGTTTTACCAAAACGACCAGCGAAGTGACTGTACGTTAATTCAGGGTGGTGCGTTTGTGATTAATGGTCGAGCCTATCTACTGTTAGGCATGAGTACTATTGATATTTTAGAGACATTATCGCAACACAAAGAAGTTGAGGGTGTGATCGGTACTGGCAACTCTCTCTATGTTTCAAATTCGTGTGACATGGTCTATTCAACCTTGGATGAAACGGAAACCATCACTCGGTATGAAGTTCACAAAACAGGCCATCCTCTCAAAGTGCTTCTAAAGGCTAAGGTAGCACCGCTGATTATCTTAAACCGAACGTTTCGGGATGAATCATTGTATGCGGAAATTAAACAATCTAAACAACTCGATATTATCGTTGATTTGGGTAGTAATTGTTACACCGCCCCCGAAAGATTTGCCGGAACGCGAAAGGCACGTCTGCGCAGTAAATTTGTTAAAACGGCTCGAACGGGCCACTGCGTTACCAACCCGACGCTCACGGAAAAAGAATTGCTGTTTGATCGAGAGGAAAAAGTAACGCAACTAATTAATGGATTTAACGGCAGCTTTGGCTTGGGCTATATGCTTTGGTCGGAACTGTTTGCTAATTCGGTGGGCATGGTTTCAAATTACAAACTCGGTCTCAAAGACAATCCATCGGAAATCATTGGTTATGCTTTGATCAAGTATGTAGAAGAATTTGAGAAAAATAATCCAGATTTATATAAGTAAAGGGAGTTAGAGTATATGAACAACCAAAAGAAATTTGCCCAGATGTATGTCCCTGAAGAAATGAAAGTAACTCACGACCAAGCCTTGCTCGACGAACGTGTCAATTTTATGATTAAGGCCGTAAATTATGCCCAGTGGTCTAAGCTCAAAGGCGACTTTGCCGAGTTTGGGGTTTTTCGCGGGTTTACCACGGTAAATATGTTGAATGTTATGAACTATGAGGATTTACCGCGTAAGTACTGGGCATTTGATTCGTTCGAAGGGCTGCCCGAACCGAAAGGTATTGATGCGTCATTTGGACAATTTGAGAAATCTAACTTCGATTTTTCTCTAGAAAACTATCGAGAGACAATTAGCCGTAATACGAATATTACGACAGATAAAATTAAGTTGGTTGGAGAGCGGGCCGACGCAGAGGTTGTGTTGGTGCCCGGCTTTTATGATCAATCGTTAAGCGCAGAAGCACAGCGGACGCTACCCGATAATAAATTTGCGCTTGTTTGGATTGATTGCGACCTTTATGAATCGACCGTTCCGGTGCTGAAATATATTACAAATCATCTCGAAGATGGTGCGCTGCTCGTGTTTGATGATTGGTTTTGTTTTCGAGGCAAAGATACTCTTGGAGAACGAAAAGCGGTAACGGAGTGGTTAGCAAAAAACCCGCATATTTCCCTCATACCCTACCAAGGTTATTCATGGCATGGTTTTTCTTTTATTGTGGACATTAAATGAAGATGGCTAAGGCAACAATTTTGGTAATTGGCGCAGCAGCGGCTTGGGCAGAGAAATTGTTATGCAACTGTCGCCCGGCACTCGATTATGAAAAATCCCCGGATCTACCGGGGATTTTTCATAATCGACTGAAGGAACGGTTTACATATCGGATTTCTGCCACTTATCCATGATGAACTGTTTCATTTCGTCGTCGGACATATTCATATCCGCGTGGCCTTCGCCAAGGTGCGCCTTGCACTTTTCAACCATCATCATCATTGCTTCATCATCAGAGCCGGCCTCAACTTCCATGTCCATTGGCTCATGTCCCATATCGCAGCTCATGGTGTACTTTGTCATTTGTAATCACCCCCTTCCTAAAGAATTCAGACCACTACTGTCTTCATGCTAAGGTAACATATAACAAACCACAACCCAACAAATTATCCCCAGCGCCATCTAAAAATCAGCGTCGTCAAAGCATCTGTCACCGGACCAACGCCATCACTTCGAGCTTGATACGGTCTGGATCCTCAAAATAAACCGCGTAATAGTCAGCCGCATATTCTGGATACACTTTCGGGCTATCGTAAAGTGGCGTAATCCCGCGTGGCGTGAGGAAATTACGCACAAAGTCATCAACTTCTGCGCGCGAAGAAAGCCGAAACGAGAGGTGATTGATACCCGTCCCCTTCCGATGATACGGGCGGTGGGCGTGGGCGGGATCGGTCTCAATCACCCAAAAATCCACTTGGCCGTCGCTGGCCGCCAAATGTTGGTCACTTTCTTCGCTAATCCGATACCCCAGCTCCGCAAAAAACGCCCGATAAAAAAGGAGGCCAGCTGGCGATACATTTAATTGGAGGTGGTAGAGTGACGCATTTCCCATAAACAAACTCTAACAAAAAGTCTATCACAGGCCAATCCCAGGTACTCTCGCTACACACGAACAAGCCGACAGCCCGATAGGGCCAGCGGCTTACTTCTCTAGGAATCTATGACAACGCGACGGCATTCGGCTACCCGCTGCTCGATGCCATCCAGCATCATCTTGCAGTTTTTGACGACCTTGACATCCATGGCGTCGCCGATCAAATCCTGCAACTCCGGCACGCCAAACTCATAGACGAGAAACATGATCACCCGCGTCTGCGGCATTACGTCTGCCAGCGCCGGTATGGCCTCGAGTTTCCAGGTTCCCTCAAGCTTCTCGAGGTCGCCCGAACGCATGTGATAGTCGATGGTGTGGGTCTCCCCATCGAAGAGATCTTCCTCGATCCAGATCATCGGCGCACCTTCGTTCATGGCGATCCACTGGGTGACCGTTCGACCGCTCTCGACACTCCCCTCCTGGATCTTAACCCGATAAATATCCTCCATAAATTTGGGGAACGACGGCATGTCGCAGACGACATCCCAAACTTCTTGCAACGAGCCCGTAATGGTTCGCGACTCGGTCATTGTGGCCATGCGTGCCACCTCCAGGTACAGATTTGGCCACAGCCTAACAGATTTAAGAAATTATGAAAAGAGTATAAAAGAGTATAATATAAGCCTAGGTATCAAAAGCAGGACTTACGCACTTTTGGGAAAACCCCAGGGGTTTCCAGGCGTCTTAACCCCTGGGGTTAAGGAGAAAGTGCGTAAGTCCTGAAAAAATGAAAGGAGCCAACTATGCTCAAAGTGGTCTACGCTCTCTTCCTTGGATTACTCTTGGCGGCCTTTGTGGGTATCGGTGTCGCCACCTTTTATCAATCCCCCAAATATCCCGAATACCCCATTGAGCTCGAGCAACGCGCGCCGGACAAGGCACTGACGCCCGAACAGAAACAGATCGATCAAAAAAATCGTGACGATCAGAAAAAATATCAAGAAGACTTCTCCCGCTACAACCGCAACACCTCGATAATCGTCCTCGCCTTCGCCCTGCTCTTTCTCGCTCTTGGCCTTCTTCTCGCCCATCGCCTCGATATTATTGCCGATGGTTTCGTGCTGGGTGGCATCTTTAGCCTGATCTACTCGATTGGTCGCGGGTTCGCCAGCGAAGATCTCGCCTATCGCTTTATTGTCATCAGTGTTGGTCTAGTTATTGCCCTGATCCTTGGCTACATCAAGTTTATTAAACCAACCACTGTTAAATAGATAGAAAAACCTCCGAGGATACCCTGCCTGCCGCTATTATTGGACCACCTCCTCGGAGGTAAAGGGGGTCTGTTGGTTTATCTTCCACATTTGTCCGGCCGGACAAATGTGGAAGATAAACCTGTTAACGTAAATCAAAAAATTCTACCTGACAGGACTTACGCAAACCCGGGAACACTACTCCTCTAGTTGAAAGAGGATTTAGTGAGTCCTGCCAGAATCAAAATCACCTCGCAATAACAGCCGAGCTGGTTTAGAATGATTTGAGGAGTTTATTATGATTGAAAAAGTTTTAGAGAAACTGGGCTTGTCAGAAAAAGAAGCCAAAGTTTATTTGGCCGCCTTAGAGCTAGGAGCGGCGACGGTGCAGCAGATCGCCAACAAGGCTGATGTTTTGCGGCCAACCACGTATTTGATCTTAGAAGCAATGCTCAAAAAAGGCCTGATGACCTCGGCGGAAAAGGGGAAAAAGACCCTCTTTAGCGCGGAGCCGCCAGCCCAACTCGAACGGTATCTTGATTATAAGGTGCGGTGTTTGGAAGATGTCCGTGAAGATTTACGAAGTGTCCTGATTGACTTAGAGGCTATGTATAGCTTATCGGGTGAGAGGGCAAAGGTTCGATTTTACGATGGCAAGCAAGGGGTTGATGCGTCGGAAGATGATATGTATCGAAATCTTACCTCGGCTGATGTTATGTTATCTTTTTCACCCCTAGATGATCTCGAGGGCTTGTTTCCTGATACCCAGGAGGTACAACCGCGCCGTCGATTAGAAAAAGGGGTCTGGACAAAAATTCTTTATACTACGAAACGCGGGCCATTAAAACACGCGAATTCAAAGATAGAAAAACGCGAAGCCCGTTTTTTGCCGATTGAAAAATTTCCTTTTCGTAGCCTTATTACGATCGTGCCCGGCAAACGAGTCCAGATTACAAATTTTTCTGATCGATTCGGTGTGCTATTGGAAGATGTAAAAGTTGCCGATACGTTTAAGTTGATTTGGGATTTAGCCTGGGAAGCAGCAGAAAAGTATCAATAAGAATGACGAAGTACGAATTAAGAATGCAGAAGCAAGCTCGTTGTTTTGCTATATTTGACGACGTTTTACTTTTTTGATAAAGTAAAACAAAGGAAGCTTATGGCAACAACTACACTCTCAGCAAAATATCAAATCGTTATCCCCAAGGCCGTCCGAGTCAAACTAGGCTTGCGCCGTGGAATGAAAGTCCGTATTTATCCGGTTGACGAAGATCGGGCGATGATTGTTAGCGAATCGTCAGATATCGTCTCTGAATTACGTGGCCTCGGAAAGGAAGTTTGGCAGAAACTTGGCGGCGCTGATAAGTATATAAAGAGAGAACGGGCCTCATGGGGCGACCGCTAATTATTGGGCTTGACAGTGCTCTTTGGATTTATCTTTTTGAAGATAATCCCGATTTTGGTGATTCGGCGGAAAAACTTTTTAGGTTGATTAAGACAGGGGAGATTGACGCTGAAATGTCAGTGATCGGCCTGATTGAAATTCTAACTGGGCCGAAGCGGCGCGGCCAAATGGTTCTTGCGGCCCGCTATCGGGAGAAGATTAGTCACTTTCCCCATGTTCAGATTCTTGGCTTCGATGAAGGAGTAGTTGAAATAGCTTCTAATCTTCGAGCATCGTATCGGCTCCAAACACCTGATGCTATCCATGTAGCGACGGCCATCGTGGCCGGCGCTGAAGTGTTTGTGACCAATGATCGCGGTTTACGGAAAATAAAAGAGATTCCTGTCAAATTACTGCAAGATTTTGTTTAATCGGAGAGCTGTCATTGCGAATGAGCATAGCGACTGCGGCAATCTCGAAATCTTGTCATTCCCGAGCCGATCTTCGAGATCGACATCGGGAATCCAGGATTATTTTCCTGACGCTTCGGTCGGGATCCCGACATCAGAGAATTGTTGGGACTGGATCCCCGATCAGGTCGGGGATGACGGGGTTCAGAGGCACGCGATCCGTTGAGGCGGATTGCAGTGCTAATAGGGTTAATAAAATGCAAACAGGGGGCGCATGAGCGCCACCCTGCAGATGTCGTGGGCGGCTTTCACGATTAGCTGGCTATCTATTAACGAGATCGCCAGACGCTTTTTCGCGAAAATGCCCTTTAGCCGCTAGCGGGGTAAAAAAAAAGGTTTTTTTCTTCCCCGCGTAAAACGGCTGCAAACTACCAGCCTCCGCCGGACCCTTCGAGGGACCGGCCCATTTCGTCCTTTTTCATGGTTCCTCCTTTCCCGCCTACTCGGCGGGTTTTCGTTTTTTAGTCAAAACTCGCTTGGCGTGCCCGCCTGCTGGGTGAGTTGGCCAGCTTGGTAAGACGGCATGGGGTTTTTGAGGCCCCACGACGCCTACCAGCCGCCTCCGCCACCGTACAGCATGGTGTTCACCTCCTTTTTCGGCCCCTCTACGGGTCCGTGGTTAGATCTCCGTGACCCTTTGCGTTTGAGCTGACGCTCACAAGGGGCCGAGATCAGGAGTTGCGGCGAGTTATTAACTAGCTATAAGATTACCAGAAAACCTCAATTTTGTCAACTCTCTAATACATATTAGCTTGATATGTGAAAAAGCTTATTATGTTAGCTATTTTTGCCATAATGTAACTATGTAATTCTATGCTGACATATTATTTATTGAATATTAAAACCATATAAATTTTGTCTAGTGACGATATTTATTCTTTATATTCAAATCGTTACTGACTATTGACAAGCTAATAAAAATATGTTAGATTTTCGCATGTCAGCTTGAAAAAATAAAGAAATGGAGTTCGAGCCAAGTCCTAGCCCGATCAGCGTCTGGCCGACGGCTTATAAATAGCCTTTATATCGGACCACGTACGTGAGATCGGTGCTCGGCGGCTCACTCCACTTCTTTGTCCAAGTGACACCAACCTTAACAATTTAGTACATGGGGCTGAAAGGTTTTGACTTGCTCGCAAGACCGCATGCGGTACGAGCAAGGACCTGGGTTCGATTCCCAGCAGCTCCACCACTCTTC
>JBBTZN010000021.1:0-3382 GCA_038061355.1 Patescibacteria group bacterium
TACCATAAGCCAACCCCGACACAATCACGATGCCCGCTTCGGCCAGCGGTGTCACGATTCGTTCCACCGCCTGACGGCCATAGGCCGTGGCTTTGCGTGAGCCGACAACCGCGACCACGACTCGGTCAGTCAGATCGAGTTCACCGCGCAGATAGAGGGGTTGTGGTGGATCGTGGATTTCTTTGAGGAAGGACGGATAAGTTGGATTCGCTAACGTCAGCTCCTGCCATTCTTTTTGCATCAGGTTCATAGTACACTGCGTCGTCAGGATTTACTACCAATTCCTGCGGATCGGCAACCAAATCTTCGTATATAGACATCACGACCCTGTTAGGTCAGTTACTATACAAATCACTTATATGATAATCTTGTCCAGAAACAAGGTGACCAAAAAACTATCTTATAAGCAGCATGAATAGTGACTAAAGTCTTGACAGGGTACTACCTTTATGCTATACTAATACCTGTAAGATTTGTACATAGAAATATTGTCTTACCCCTAAGAAAATTGTGTAGCGGGAAGGATCCTCACTGGGTTTGCTGGTGGTTTCCCCTCCTTCCATCAGTATTTCTGGTGAGGATTCTCTCCACTACACGCCGGGTCGACCACATACTAAATGAGGGTCGCTCCCATCGTGCGGAGTATTGGAGGGGATTTAAACGAAGGGCTGCCGAAAGGTGGCCATTCGTTTATCCTCACTACTTATCCCCAACTCAATCATGTCTGACATTATTTATACTGTTAGTCATGATTAACATAATCGTGACTACCTATAGACATCACATTCTAAAATCAGACTAAGCAGCCATTAAAATCGCGACTTACTTGGCCTTCAATTACAAAAAACTCTCAACGTACCTATAGGTAAGTCTCATGTTTTTTGAATTTCCAGGACTGCGCAATTCATCAATTTTCTTTAACTGCTTATAATCCGATTTCAGAATGTGATGTCTATATACGCGTAGGGCGGCCAGATTTGGCCGCCCTACGTTAGTTATAAAAACAAATTCTGGATTACTCGGTAACCTTGATACCCATACTGCGGGCACTGCCTTCGATAATCTTCATCGCCGCGGCGATATCGCGCGCATTCAAATCGGGCATTTTCTTTTCGGCAATTTCGCGGACTTGGGCTTTGGTCACCGAACCAACCTTGTCTTTATTCGGGACACCACTACCCTTGGCAATCTTTGCCGCTTTCTTTAAAAAATCCGAAGCCGGCGGCGTCTTAGTGATAAACGTAAAGGTTCGATCTTCGTAAACCGTGATCTCGACGGGAATAATCGTATCACCCATCGAACCAGTTTGGGCATTAAAAGCATTGACGAATTCCATAATCGGCAGCCCGTGTTGTCCAAGGGCTGGCCCAACCGGAGGAGCCGGATTGGCCTTGCCCGCCGGTACCTGCAGTTTCAAAATTGTTTTAACTTTTTTAGCCACAATAACCTCACTTTGTTCGGAAATCCGAAATCCGAGGCACCAAATCCGAACTATGTTTTCAGGACTTATGTACTCTCTCCTCCAAACCAGGTTTGAACTCGGCGACCACAAACCTGGTTTGATCCCGAGCCTGCGTAAGTCCTAGTTTTGAATTTTACATTTGTTTCGGATTTCGAAATTCGGATTTAAAGCTTTTTGACTTGTAAGAAGTCAAGATTGACCGGTGTTTCGCGACCAAACATATTAACCAAAACTTTAATCTTACCCTGGTCAGCATTGATTTCCGAAACACTGCCTTCAAAACCTTTGAGCGGGCCATCGGTGATCTTAACCAGATCAGAAGGCACAAGCTCGATCTTGTATTTTGGCTCTTCAACACCCATGCGTTTCTTAATACGATCAACTTCTTGCTGACTCATTGGTGTCGGACGCACACCCAGTCCAATAAAACCAGTCACGTTAGGCGTATTACGGACAACGTACCAAGAATCATCTGAAACTAGCATATCCACCAAAACATAACCAGGGAAAATCTTGCGCTCAACGACGCGACGTTTGCCATTTTTAATTTCAATTTGCTTTTCGGTCGGAACCAGTACATTAAAAATCTGCTCATTCATAACCATGGATTCAATCCTCTGACGCAGGTTCTCGGCTACCTGATCTTCATAACCCGTATAGGTATGAATTACATACCAACCGCGCTCCCCGGCTTGCTTGTTGGTGCGGAACATCCCTTTTGGGGTTGCTTTTGGCGCCGCAACAGAAGTAGCTGCCGCAACAGTCGCTGCCTCTGGATTCACTTCTTTAGCAGATTGAACTTTCGTTTTTGACATAATGTTTTCTGATCGCTGATCGCTATTTTCTGATCGCTTATTACTGTGTGACAATAGCTAGTTTGAGAAGGGCCGTCAAGCTATAATCAAGCAATCCTAAAAAAATAACCGTCAAAATAACACCCAAAGCAATTACTAGGGTGTGTCGAATCACTTCCCTTCGAGTCGGCCAAACAACTTTGGTTAGCTCCTGATAGGCGGTCGCAAAATAGCTTACTATGACACGAAAAATATTCATGATTTTAGGCAATACTCTCAATCCGAATATGGGTTTGTTGCTGACGATGGCCGGCGCGGCGCAGATAGCGGACTTTTGACTTAAACTTAACGATTCGAATCTTATCAGCCCGATCGTGTTTGACGACTGTCGCTTTAACTGTTTTGCCGTGAAGAATATCGGAAAAATCGACGACCGTCTCTGGCTCGGCCGTGAGCTGCTCAATAATAACTTCGTCGCCAACATGGACGAGATGTTGTTTGCCACCGGTTTGAATAACAGCTACCGACATAAATAATTCCTTTGTGATCTACCCCACTTCGCTCTGGCTTCGTTTGGAGTCTATTGCTGCGAGCAATAAAAAAGACTCCTTGAGCGAATCTGACTAGCGTTATCATAACAGATTTTCGCCCAAGGAGTCAAGTTGCTGGCCAGTTAATGCCCTGCATATCCGCCGACTATCAGGCCAGTTTGAGCCAGCGGACGGAAACGATCTCGAAATGAAGCACGGCGAACCCGCCGCCCAAACCCATCGCCATCACGTCTCCCAAGAGACTCGAGGGAAGGAAAAGATGGGCGATCACCACCGCCAGCCCGGCGTCCACGAAGCACAGAAGCGGCTGTGCCGTATGGAGGAAACGGAAGGCGTTTATGGCGAAACGGATCGCGAAGCGGCCGACGCGCAGGACATTTTTCAGGAACATGTAAAATAGACTGATGCCGGCCACCGCCAAGACGAGTGGCAACAACAAGGACACAACGAAAAGTCCGCTGCTCACCCGGAAATCGACTGCTAACTCCGCTTCATTTTTTTCGATCCTTCGGCACCAATCAGCAATGGTGGCCCGACCTTCTAGGTAGGCCAGTTTCCATCTTGAAGGGCTATGA
>JBBTZN010000022.1:0-8186 GCA_038061355.1 Patescibacteria group bacterium
AATCTGCCGAGAGAAAGTGTTGCAGTCGGATATGGGGTTTTGAAAGAGGTCTAATGATGATGCTCCCCATGATAGTCGCGGGCGGCCTGGACAAACACCTCAAATAGTCGCTGCGCCCAACGTTCGATTAACATCGCTTCGGGATGAGATTGAAGACCCATCAGCCACTGGTCTGGATCACTACTCTCGATCGCTTCGATGATTTGATCAGCACTCCGAGCAACAATCTTCAAATTGGCACCCAGTTTTTTAATCGCCTGGTGGTGCATACTATTAACCCAAATTTCTTCGTGGCCGGCCAACTGTTGGAGATAACTGTTAGGCTCCAGACGAATTAAATGACCGTGATGAACTAGATTAGCATAGGCCACTGGTTGTTTTCGGTGTTCGGTCGGCAAGTTGAGATCAGAAGGAATATCCTGATACAAAGTCCCATCAGCGACAACATTAACCATATGCATACCTCGTGAAATCGCGAGGATTGGCACTTTGCTCTGCAACGCCCAACGGATCAGAGCTGTCTCCGTTTGATCGCGGACGCGGTCAACAATTTCTAGTTTGTCTTCTTCCGGATTATTATAGAGCGCGGGGTCAATATCAGTGCCATCGGGCAAAAAGAGTCCATCAAGTTCGTCAACAAGGTTACCAAGTTCACTTATCAATTGAATCTGCGGCAAGAGAACTGGTGTCGCTTGGCACGCCAGAAGTGGCGCACAGTAGCTCGATCGGACGCCCCAGAGGGGTGGCTCGCCCAGGCTATGATGACCTATTTCCGCGGTGGTGAGACCAATGAGTGGTCGGTGAAGCAGCTTGTCAGCCATTATTTAACTCCTCCGTGTCTTGAAAGGTCAGGCGTTTGTAAATTTTTCTGGTCAGCTCAACATCGCGTGCACAGTAGTCGTAAATTTCTTGCGTCCGGCCGGCTTTCCAAAAGTCATAGACCTGGCTGCCATCAATCCCCTGTTTAGATGTTTCGTAGCCAAAAATTTTCGCCAGACGGTCGAGGCTGGTCGAGGGACTACTGCTCCAGTTGTCCCATTCGCGCATGGTGTCAAAAATCGGTTCCGATCGGTAACGGGCAAACGAGATTGACCGCGAGGGCTTAATGCGCTGAATGATCGATCGTTTAACGATAAAGGGGAGGTCAAAATCGAGGGCGTTATGGCCTACAAAACGATCGACCCCCAAGGCGAGGGGCCAAAAATTTTCTAAAATCTCCCGTTCGGCGCCGATCAGATTTTGCGTTGGTTCGTCGTTTTTAGCATAACTAATACACAGAATTTGCCCGTAATTGGCCGACAGGGAAGTTCGGCGCCAGTAATCTTCAAAACTAAAACTCCGCTCGGGAATTTTATTGTACTGCTCAAGGATGGCTGGTTCGACCTCTGGTGGCGCGGGGAGGGTTTCGATATCGAGGTAAAGGATATTCATTTCAACCTCCAAACTAGCATTCTTAAAATAAATCGAGTAAGCTCGCTTCATGCATATTCTAATCATTGGTGACATTGTCGGCAAACCGGGCCGTCGGGCGGTGACGGAAATTCTGCCCCAACTCAAAATTGACCATTCGATCGACCTCGTCATCGCCAACGGGGAAAATGTTTCTCATGGCCGCGGTTTGAGCTTCAACCACTACGAAGCGCTGCGCGAGGTGGGGATTGATTGGTTTACCAGCGGCAACCATATTTGGGCGCGAGCCGATATTTTGCCTTATCTCGACGACCCCAAGATTCAGATTATCCGGCCGGCCAATTATCCCGGCGCCGTTCCCGGGCGAGGCATTGCCAGTTTTAAGGTGGGAACAACACCGATTCATCTTCTTAATTTGATGGGTCGCGTCTTTATGGCCGAAGAAACAGATAATCCATTTCGACTGTTTGATGAACTCATCGAAAAGCTCAAAGGGGTGATTATCGTTGATTTTCATGCCGAGGCAACTTCCGAAAAATGGGCTTTTGGCCACCATGTCACCGATCGCGCCACAGCAGTAGTTGGGACGCATACCCATGTACCAACCGCCGATGAACGTCTTCTCGGCGCTGGCACCGCCTTTATTTCTGATATCGGCATGACTGGCCCGATCGACTCCAATATCGGCGCCGAAAAAGGCACCATTATCAACCACTTCTTAACCGGGCTCCCCTGGCGCTATGAAGTCGCAGAAAACGGCCCGATCTGGTTTAATGCTGTCCTCGTCACGATCGACGTTAAAACGCATCGCGCCACACACATCGAGCGGATTCAAAAAGTATTAGATTCTTGAATTGGCCTAAGTCTATGCGGGCGATTACAGTCGACAAACTAACGAAACGTTTTGACAAGATTACGGCGGTTGATAATCTGTCATTTTCTGTCGAAAAGGGGGAGATTTTTGGCTTCCTCGGGCCGAATGGGGCGGGCAAAACGACGACGATCCGCATACTCATGGATTTTGCGCGGCCAACAAGTGGTAGTTTAACGGTTTTGGGCTTCGACGCCCAGCGTGAATCGGTTAAGGTTCGCCAAACTGTTTCTTACGTTGGGAGCGGTTTTAAACTCTACGACCATTGGACGGGGTGGGATCATCTTCGATTTGTACAAGCTTTCCGTGGGGCGGATAGCAAAGTCGAAAGTCTCATTGCGGCCCTCAACTTTGATCCGTCGCAGAAGGTGCGAACGCTTTCTTTCGGTACGAAACAGAAATTGATGCTCGCTTTGGCTCTGGTGGGTCAGCCCAAATTGCTTATTCTCGACGAGCCGACGGTTGGCCTCGACCCAATTTTACAAAATACGATTTACGACCTCTTAAAACAGCTAAACGATGCGGGCACAACGATTTTTATGTCGAGCCATAATCTCCATGAGGTCGAACGGCTCTGCGGGCGGGCGGCCGTCATTAAACAGGGTAAATTAGTGGTGATTGAATCAATCCGGCGGCTGCATGAAAAGAAAATCTCCACTATTCAAGCCACCTTCAGCGAGAGCTACGGCGCCGAGACATTTCTGGCCGACAATGTCATTGTTATTGAGGCCCGCCCGCGGGTACTGGTGTTGCGCGTTCGGGGTGATGTCAACCCGACGATTCGCGCCCTTGGTAAGACAAAGCTCACAGATTTATTGGTAAACCACGCCGATTTAGAAGATGTTTTTCTCGATCTTTACCGTTAAGGGGAATGATGTTGGCAATTATTATTCGCACGCTCAAAGATCGACTGACGACCACTCTCGCTTTTTGCGCGGCGAGTGTTGTCTTTCTCTGGATGTATATCGCTCTCTTTCCTTATATTCGAGATCAAGCAGCTGCCCTTTCACAGCTGATAGACGCCTACCCCAAAGGCTTTATGCAAGCCTTTGGCATTACCAGTCTCGAACAACAGTTTGGCCATCTCGGCAGCTACCTGGCAACCGAGATGTTTAGCTTAATTTTCCCCATGATGGTTATCGCCCTCGTGGTTGGCTATGGTGCCAGCGCGCTGGCCGGTGAAATTGAACGTGGCACAATCGAACTGCTGATGAGTCAACCGATTTCCCGGCTCCAGCTCTACGTCGCTAAATATTTGGCAGCCATCAAGATTCTGGGGGCTTTTGTCTTAGTCTCGGTTATGGCGATTGCCCCGCTGGCGGGCCTTTACCACGCCGAGTTTGCTTGGGCGAGTTTGACTCGGTTTTCGCTGATGGCGTTTTTGTTTGGCCTGGCTATTTTGAGTTTCAGTTTCCTTACTTCCAGCCTCTTTTCAGATAAAAGTAAGGCCAGTTTTTCCGTCACCGGTTTGGTGGTGCTCATGTACGTCTTGAATATCATCGCCGCCTTAAAACCAAGCCTTACTAATCTCAAATATGTCTCTTTTTTCCACTATTACGACCCTGCCGCCACCCTCGGTAACGGGGCCTTACTTGATACGCCAGCTGTCGGCGTGCTACTTGGCGTCAGTATTATCGCGACCACTCTCGGTGCGATTCGATTTATGAAACGCGACCTCTAACAATATGATCATAGTTGGAATTTTTTTGAGGTGACTTCCCCGATGTAAGCTCTATGAAACATATTTACGTTCCAGTTTACGTACGCGGCTCGTCTCCAGCTATGACTAAGTTCATTATTTGGGATTGCGTTAATATAAGGTTAAGTAAGATAAATAAATAGGTTATAAAAAATATCACCTATTTATTTTAATTGCTCTATTCCAGAACTCCGTAGTCCCACTATCGAACTACTTGTCGCGAGCGCGGTTTAGTGCGCTGATTGCTTCTTAAAGACATCCATAATTTCTTTGATGTCTATACCTTTCTTGCCCTCTTGACATATCCCCCATGGGGGGATTACATTATTACATATAAGCGGAATAGACAGCTAATAGGAATAGGACTTACGCAAATTTTCTTTCACTCCAGGAGTGTCCTTCGCACAGCTCAGGATCGTCACTCCTGGAGTGTTCCTAATTTGCGAAAGTCCTGGCTAAGTTTATTGGGTCAAGAGAAAGGACAGACATTGACTAAACAGATTAATCTCGCCATTAAAGGTATGACGTGTGGCGCCTGTGAGAAACTCATTACGCGTAAGCTAGAACCGCTGCTGGGGGTCTCGAGTATTAAAATTAGTGCTAAAGATGGCACGGGTCAGCTCGAGATGGATTCGGGGGAGGTAACTATGGAGGCGATTTTTGCAGCCATTACCGAGGCCGGGTATTCAGCCAGCCTTGTAAAGGAAGAAAAACTCCCCGACACAGCCCCACCGGCCGCCGTGCCGACAAACGTTACCGTGCGCGTTGTGTCTGGGGTTAAGGGTTCAACTGGCCTGGCTGGGACCCAACGCGTTCAGCTCGGTCTGTCGGGCATGCACTGCACGTCGTGCTCAAAACTAATTGAACGTGCGCTCACCGGCGTTCCCGGCGTGAAAACCGCCAACGTCAACTTTGCGGCCGAAAAGGCCACTGTGCTGGCCGATTTTAGCGCCACTACAACCGACGCTCTGCTGGCTGCTGTAAAGAGTGCCGGTTACTCGGCTGTAATGATGGATACCGTCGATGCCGACTACGAGCGGACCAAGCGTGCTAGTGAGCTCACGGGCTACCGATGCAAGTTTCTGACCGGCTTAGCGCTTAGCCTACCGATGCTCTACTTTATGCTACTCGACTTCTTTCCGAGTCTACCGGGCGGCACTTCTCTTCCACCGTACTTTGCGATTACCTCCCTTATCCTGGCCAGCCCAGTTCAATTCATTGTCGGTGCCGGTTTCTACAAAGGGATGTGGTCGGGGCTCAAGATGCACACATTCAATATGGATAGCCTGATTGCCATCGGCACCAGCACTGCCTTCTTCTACAGCCTCGTCAATTACGTTATCTACGCGGTCAACAATCAGTCGCTAATTGGCCTGGCTGGCAAGATTCCCGAAATCTACTTTGAGACCGCGGCTTTTCTCATCACCTTCGTGGTGCTCGGTAAGCTCCTCGAGGTTCAAGCTAAAAGTAAAACCTCGGACGCGATCAAACGCTTGATGGGACTTCAGGCTAAAACCGCCCGTGTCATGCGCGGTGACAGTACCGAGGACATTCCAGTGGATGACGTTGTCGCTGGTGATATTGTGCTCGTGCGTCCCGGGGAAAAAGTACCCATCGATGGTGAGATCACCGAAGGTTCATCGGCCGTTGACGAATCAATGCTGACTGGAGAAAGCATGCCTGTGGAAAAAACCGTCGGTGACCGCGTTGTTGGGGCGACGATCAATAAAAATGGCAGTTTCCAGTTTCGGGTAACGCACGTGGGGAGTGAAACCACCCTCGCGCAAATTATTCGCGTGGTTGAAGAAGCCCAGGGATCCAAAGCCCCGATTCAGGCCTTTGCCGACCGCATCTCTTCGTGGTTTGTGCCGGCGGTTATTATCGCCGCCGTCCTCACCTTTGGCGTTTGGTACTTCGCCCTCGGTGCGGGCCTCGCCTTTTCCCTGATGGCCTTTACGGCCGTCATCGTTATCGCCTGCCCCTGTGCCCTTGGCCTCGCCACGCCAACCGCCATTATGGTGGGCACCGGCAAGGGCGCTGAACACGGTATCCTCGTAAAGGGCGGTGAGCCGCTCGAAGCGGCCTATCGCATTAACACGATTATCTTTGACAAAACGGGCACCCTGACCAAGGGCAAACCAGAAGTGACCGAGGTCTTAAGTCTCGGCGAGCTCGATGAAGATGAAGTGCTCGAAATCGCGGCCGGCTTGGAAAAACAGTCTGAACACCCGCTCGCCGAAGCGATCTACGCCTATGCCGAAGAAGAAGGCGTGACAATCGCTCCGGTGACGGAGTTTAAGGCGGTACCTGGCCACGGTGTCCGCGGCCAGGTGGCTGGCGTTGAATATTTCTTTGGTAATCGTAAACTCATGACGAGCATCGCCGGTCTCGACATTAATCGCCTCGACCGCAAGCTCACCCGCCTGGAGAGCCAGGGTAAAACGGCCATGATTCTCGCCACCAAAGATGGCATTGTCGGGGTGATTGCCGTGGCCGACACCGTCAAGGCCACCTCGCGCGCGGCGGTGACAGCCCTTCAAAAACGTGGCATCCAAGTGTACATGATTACCGGCGATAATCAGCGCACCGCCCAGGCGATTGCCGCCGAAGTTGGCATCACTAACGTCTTGGCTGAAGTCTTACCTGAACATAAAGCTGCCGTCGTGAAATATCTCCAATCTGGGGTAATTGAAAATTCAGAAGTTGAAAAATTGATTGAAAATTGGAAATTGATAATTGATAATTCCACCCGCAGAGTGGTGGCTATGGTTGGCGACGGCATTAACGATGCGCCGGCCCTCGCCCAAGCCAATCTGGGCATTGCCATGGGGTCGGGTACCGACGTCGCTATGGAGACCGGCGGGATTGTGATGATGAAGAGCGATCTTCATGACGTGGTAACGGCGCTTGACCTCTCTAAAGAGACGATGCAGAAGGTTAAACAGAACATGTTCTTCGCCCTTTTTTATAACGTTATTGGTATCCCGATCGCCGCGCGTATCTTTATTGGGTTTGGCTTGATCTTGAAACCGGAATTGGCCGGGCTGGCCATGGCCTTAAGCTCCGTTTCGGTGGTGACCAACTCGCTAACCTTGCGTTATTTTCGCCCTGGCAAACGCAACTGGGTGTCGCTGGCGGCGCCGCTGGTGATGACGTTGCTCTTTAGCTTTGTCTTCTTTGAATTTGCCAAATTCAGCACAGAGATGACGAAGACTGAAGTCAGCGTTCAGACCTTTGAACAGGTAGCGGCCAGTCAAGACAGGACTTTCGCACTTTCTCCTTAACCCCAGGGGTTAAAACGCCTGGAAACCCCTGGGGTTTTCCCAAAAGTGCGAAAGTCCTATCGACATCTCATTCCTTCGCTCTGGGCCATATGCCCGTGGCAACGCTGCGGACTCTTGTGGTAAAATAAAAGTGATGATTCGTCGAGGTTTTATTTTTGTTAGCGCGATGACCCTAGTATTTGTCAGTATGTGGCTGACAGCGATTTTGCAGTCGCATGCCGAGATGCAAGCCAGTAACGACTGTGCGATTCAGGTTGGAGCGGCAGATTGCGCCGGCACGCCCGAACACACCCTTCACGTTCTTGCATATCAGATTAACAACCTCGGTCTTTCCGGAACAACAGTCCCGATTAACCAGCTGTCGCTGCTAAAACTTCTGACTGTTCTCGGTGCTATTGGTGGTCTGATGTACTTTGTAAAGCAGCCGGAGATTGCACAAATCCTTAGACGCGCAATTCGCTTCAGACGACTCCTTGGGCATACAACCGAACAGCGTTTCCGTACCTGGCGCGTGACTATTCAAGAACTGTATCCCGAATTCGCACACTAGCCGACTCGTACTACTATTTGTGTGTTAATGGAGGATATTGCATGACTAATTTTTGGTTAATTTTTGTAACCGGTCTGACCACTGGCGGCCTAAGTTGCATGGCCGTCCAAGGCGGCCTGCTAGCTTCAGCGGTGGCGGATGAAAAACAGGGGCAAGGCGCCGCGCCGGCCAAAACTATCGCCCTCTTCCTTGGGGCAAAAATCGTGGCTTATACCGCCCTTGGTTTCCTGTTGGGCTGGTTAGGGACCGTGGTTCAACTCTCGGTCACCACGCGGGGAGTTATTCAAGCTTTGGTGGCGATTTTCTTGATCGGCACGGCCTTGCGGATACTCGATGTTCACCCGTTCTGTCGCGGTTTTGCCATTCAGCCGC
>JBBTZN010000023.1:0-3665 GCA_038061355.1 Patescibacteria group bacterium
CTTCGCACAGCTCAGGATCGTCACTCCTGGAGTGTTCCCAATTTGCGTAAGTCCTCCTTCCATCATCAATTTATAAAGCGCTTGAATCTTTGGCTATTTCTCGTTGCCACCCTCTTTTTTGTAGCGGTGGTCTGGCCGGCCTTTTCGCGCCCAACGCCACCGGGGGGTGATGCGAGCGTCTACATTATTGATAGCGCCGAGGCGCTGCGAGCCCACCGTCTTACCCCGACTACTGAAGCGCTCAACATCTACGGTCGCGCACCGTATGAGAGCACGCTCCCTATCGCCGGTTTGACCATTCTGGCGTCTCTGACCGGCTTAACTTTAGCCTACCCACTCTTTTCTATTTACCTTGGTCTCGTCTTATTGCTCCTTGTCGGTCTCGGCGGTTATCTCGCGGGGAAGCTCAATGGTGTCCCAGGCTTTGTGCCTTTTGGTTTGGCGCTCTCTTATGGGCTTTTGTTCTTGGTTAATAGCGCGACGCTCTCCAATTTTATCGCCCTGGTAATTGTCGTTCTTTACGCCATATATTTAACCAGACAACCAAATTTTGGACGGTTTGTTCTGGCGACAGCCATAACTGGAGGACTACTTTTTGTCACCCATAAGTCGTTTAGCTTTTTGGTTTTCGGGGCCACCATCCTCATTATACTGCCGATCGTTATTTACCATGAGCGTAACTTTTTGACTACCTGGATAAGGAAATTCCCGTCCGCGGCCTTCGCCATACTTATGGCAGCCATTTCTGCTGGAACGTTGCTGGCCAAATGGCCAGTGGCTCTCATTAAATACAACTTAAACCAAGATGTTTTTTGGAGTCCTGGACCCTTCCGCACGGCCCCGCAGTTAGGTGATTTTTTGAGTAGTTTTGGCGGTGTTGTGACGGTCATGCTGGCAATATATGGCTTAAAGATGCTGTTAGATAACAAACCGTTTAGTCGCGTCACCCTTTTTATGTCAACCTGGGTCCTCGTTTCCGTCGCCCTTTCCTTATTGCCTTACGCCGGAGTTTATTTTTACGCCGGACGCTTTATCTACGAGGCGGTGGTTTTTGTCGTAATTTTTACGGCGGTTGGTCTTGGCCGGCTTTGGCAACAAACCCTCACAACTAGATCTATTGCCATTCTCCTGGCGATTATTCTCCTGGCCACGGTCGCCCCCGCGGCCCTGACGACCGGTCGCGAGCTGGCCCAGAGCTCAAATACCGTCAGCTCGTCCGACCTTATTGGTTTTACCGCAGTCAAAAAAATCGTTGGTGAAAACCAGGTGATTTTGGCCAACTATTCGCTTTCGGCCCCGTACCGCCTGGGTCTGATCGAACGCCGCACCGTCGAGCGAAATATCAGGGTCGGTGAAACGTTGTTAGTTAATCCGACATCTGGTCCGATTGATTACATTATGCTGACCAAACCCGACTGGATAGGTTCAGAAGCCGATCTGGATTGTATGGCCGAATTAATTGCTGCGGCGCCGGGTGTAGAGACGAGCTACACCAATGAAACTGTCCAACTCTTTCATCTCACAAACCAAGAAATATTTGTTTCTGGCAATAAGCTTATTGCCGAGTGTTTGCCTCAAACGATGGTGAAAGTCAGCGACCCCGACGCTTATCGGGCCGAACTGACCGACCAGAACAGCGTTGCCCAGTTGCCACGGGTACAAGCAGTTGAACTGGCCGCCAAATACAAAAATACCGGATGGGAGACCTGGCGGCAGGGCTCGGTTCATCTCGTGACCGCCAACCCCCTCGGCCGTATTCCGCCCTTCATCCGCGAGGATACAACCAGCCACCGCCGCTCGGGGTGGGTAAGCGCCAGTCGCGTGCAGATGAGTGAAAAAAAGGTCAGACCGGGCGAGACGGCGACATTTATCTTCTACTTGAGCGCGGGGCTTGACCAGCCTCTGGGGCGCTACGACGAGGCCTATGTTTTGAAAGCCGACGGCGTGCGAACGCCCAGTTCCGAACCGGTCAGTTGGACGATTGAAGTTAAGCCTTAGCGGGATTTAGTTTTTAGGATGTGTTGGTAGGCGGCCAGAGTTTGGGCGCCGGCTTTCTCCCAGCTGAAGTCGCGGCGGATGCGTTCAGCTAGTTTTGGGTTAGGGCGTTTCTGAAGAGCTTCACTGATTGCTTCTACTAAAAGCTGAACGTCGCCAGGGGGACAGTAGGTCGCGTCTGGCCCAAAGTATTCGCGTGTTCCCCCTTGGTCGATTGTCACAATCGGTACCCCAGCCGCTGCCGCTTCGAGGCTAGATAGGCCGGGAGTTTCATACCACGAAGGCATCACGTGGAGAGCCGCTCGCTCGTAAACTCCCGGTAGAAGTTCATGCGGTAGATGCGCAATGAAGTACGTCGGCCCCAGTCGCTTTCGTCCAAGTTTTTGACAGAGCACCGTGTAGCCTGTGCTGACTGCCATATTCCCAACAAAAACTAATGGTTGGGGCGAGTTATGAAGAGCTTGAATTAAGAGGTGTTGGTTTTTTCGCAGTTCGAGTCGACCAACACAAAGAATATAGTCCTCGAGCGAGGCCAATTCCTTAGGTAATCCGGTTGTTATTCTTGGAGCAAGAGTATTAACCTTCAAGTCGACTCCGTTACTGACGGGAATAATTTTAGCCCGCGGCTGAAACTGCGCCGCTAGCTCTTTGGCCTCCGCCTGGGAATTGGGCAGCAGTAAGTCGGCGAGGGCGACGAACTTTTTTAGTCGCCAACCCAGATAGGTATTCCAGAGATAAGTATACGTAACATAGCGTCCGAAAGCTTCAACCGCAAAACCCAACCAACCCGACGGTTTGTGCTCGGTATATTCTTGAATAAGTCCTAGGTACGAGCGGAAGTATTGGTACATCGGCCAATAGATAGTGGAGATGGCCACGGGTATGCCAAGATCCTGCGCCTTGCTGGCACCAGCCATCGAAACCAAAACCGGATTAAAAATATGGACGATGTCGTAGCCCCGTGGATTTGGTGATGTCTCGGTAGAAATATCAACCTGGACGCCGAGATTCTCAAGGGCTTGTTTGGTTCCCAGAATTTGCACAGCATCGCCGCCCGCAAAACGGGTGAAACTTGGTCGACAATGGAATAAGACCCTCACCGAACCCTCCTGGTAAAAAGTAGGCCATAGCTAAAACCTATCAGGGTCGCCACGATGATCATTAGGCGAGTTACAGGAATTAGATAAATAAAGCTGAGATGTTTAGTTCGGTTTGGCTGGAGGATAAGGGGTAGCTCAAGATAAATAAGGGTCATGGCTAACCAAACAATAAACCACCAAGGTGACAACTTGATGCCCAGAAAAATGAGACCAAGGCTGGCTAACACCAACCCCAAAAGGATGGGGTATTGAGTCGTCAACGACCAAGCCTGGGCATCACCGATCCCGTAGCGAAAAAACTGACGCCAAACACCCTTAAGTGACGTCTGTTGGTACCAACCAACAACCGCTTTGGGTTCGAAAAAAAACGTGTAACCTTCTTTGCGCAACGCCAGGGCAAACGGCGTGTCTTCGTTATGGGAATAACATTCGTTAAATCCCCCCACCTTTTCCCAAGCCTTTTTTCGAAAGGCAATCGATCTCGTTGAGGGTAAAAACGTCTTGGGGTTAATGAGCCGCAGATCGGGCACGGTCGTCGCCGCAAACCCGGACGGCACGTATTCGAACCCG
>JBBTZN010000024.1:0-1417 GCA_038061355.1 Patescibacteria group bacterium
GGGAAGGCAAAAATCCAGCCTGTTCGGCCGCCTGGGCAAGGGCCGTTTCGCAGTTCTTAATCACTCCCCGAATATCAGAAACGGCCCCGCCGGTCATATCTGACAGTTTCTGTGGGGTGCGGCCAATCCCGAGTACATGCGCATGATCATCTTTAACTTGAAAAATCAGCGCTTTGACAAACGCCGTCCCGATATCTAAGACAATCCCGCAATCGGCATGGGGATCGGCTTTCTTAAACATACCGAGTAAACCCATCCTTTGAACCTCGGATTAAGGATACCACATAGATACAGGCAGGCCAAGGTAAAACATAAGGGTAGTGCTGATGCTATCCTTTATCGCTATGATACGTCTAAAGTAAGAAGAGGAGGGACAATGCCGGTAAAAAAGAATCTTTGGCTGGGCCGTATCTCGGTAACGCTCGGAATAATCTTTGTCATTCTTCTGTTATTGGCACTTCTGGGAGGAGCGAAATTTAAGGATTTGTGGCTCGGCTTTGTCGCGTGTCTAATCTTAATCAAATATGGCAGGGCAATTATGTCAGGAAAACCAGTTTAGTAAACTAGTTCCTTCCCACGTAAGCAAATTGTCCTATTCGACGACTGCCCGCAGACGGCGAACGCCGGCGGATAGTGATTCGTCTTTTAAAATCTTGAACTGGCCCACCTCGCCCGTGTGAGTGACGTGGGGGCCACCACAGAATTCTTTAGAGAAGGCCAACTCGAGATCGCGGCCAGCAAAATAGACTTTGACTTTGTCAGGATAGCGGACG
This sequence comes from Patescibacteria group bacterium, assembly GCA_038061355.1. Lineage (GTDB taxonomy): Bacteria > Patescibacteriota > UBA1384 > JBBTZN01 > JBBTZN01 > JBBTZN01. The sequence continues at coordinate 774 of JBBTZN010000024.1, forward strand.
TGGGGCAAAAAGAGGGCCCCGGTTGTTTTTGCTTCCTCGAACGGTAATTCAACAAACTGTATCGGTAGGTCGTCGGCGACCACTTTGCTAAGGATCGTTTCGACCTCTTTTATTTGTTCGGTGGTTAATTTTTCAGCGTGGGTAAAATCGAAGCGAAGACGTTCGGCCGTAATATCCGACCCTTTTTGCAAAACATGGTCACCTAAAACCCGGCGCAAAGCTGCTTGGAGCAGATGGGTGGCTGTATGGAGGCGGGTGACTTTTTTAAGCTCGGTGACGTCGGCCGCCCGAAGTTCGCCGGTGTCGAGTAGGAGTCCGTGGCCGCCAAATTTACGCCCCTGGCCGGCGCGGGAAACTTCTTGGTGTTTAGCAAAATGCTCGGCAAAAGCAGTTTGATACTGATGAACCGGAAAGCCCTCGAACTCAAATTCCTCTAAAACCATCTCCGGCGGGAAACCATACGACTGATACACATGAAAAGCAAGTTCCGCAATCCGGCCGGCATGCTCAACATTTAATTCAGTTTTCAACGGAAAAGCCATGATTTCTCGGTTTAAGTGGCTGATCCCCTGGTCGAGGAGTTTAGCAAAACGATTCATTTCTTGATCAAAATTAGTGTGAATCAAGGCCCGATTTTTGGCGAG
>JBBTZN010000025.1:0-1558 GCA_038061355.1 Patescibacteria group bacterium
TGACCGCGTTTTTTGAAAAATTCAAAAAAACGCTTTCGCAACTCAAGGTGTGTCATATCTATAGACATCACATTATGAAATCGGATCAAAGAAAGCAAATGAAAATTGCTTGCTGACGCCGTCCTGGAAGAATAAAAAACTTGAGACGTACCCGTAGGTACGATGAGAGTTTTTTAATCTGAAGGACAAGTCAGAAACAATTTTGGTTGGTTTATTGTCTGATTTCATAATGTGATGTCTATAGGTATGCTACGCTTCTTTACTTACTTCGCAAAGAGCCAGCCAACGACTTGATGCCAAAACGAGGGTGGCTGGGCTTCGCGTTTGAGTTTGCTCTCGAGATCAGATTTCGGTGGGGTCGTTGCCACAGATCCCTCCCTACTTAGATCATCACCATAGAGTTCGCGATATTTTTCTTGGGCGCGTTTGACCTTTCCAATAAAATTGGACGTTTCTTGGGGAATCGGCGCCGAGCGCGAAGCAGCATAGCGGTTGGCCACACCCGGGCCGCCGTTATAGGCCGCCAGAACAACATCTTTTTCGGTATAGCGATCGAGCAAATTGCGCAGATAATAGCTACCGAAACGAATATTAATGGCTGGGTCGTAAAGTTGATCGACGGAAAAATCTTCAACCCCAAGTTGACGGGCAATTCCGGCGGCCGTGGCCGGCATGATTTGCATAAGACCGCGAGCTCCAACGCGAGAAGTCGCTTGAGGGTTGAAATGTGATTCGGTAAAAATGACCCCCGTGATAAAGGTCGGCTCCAGATTAAATTCCGCGGCCGCTTTTAAAATGTCCTCTTGATAACGTAGCGGATAAACAAGATCACCCCAAATTTTGGGGAGCAACACAAGAATAATCACGCCGCTGACGGCAAAGATAAGCCACATTATCCGGCGCAGTCGCCGCTGTTGCACAAGGCCTCCTCACTTTTATCTACCATACTTAAGGAAAAAGCTGACGTCAAACGTCACGCCGCCTTGACTGACACCCCTCCCCGACTTTAGACTACTCTTGATCAGACACTGGTAAGTGCCAGTTTTTGGTAGTAGTCTGTATAACTCGGTTTACAGGATTTACGCAAATTCGGGAACACTAGGGGAGTGTTTTAACCGAGTTCACTCCCCTAGTGAAAGAGAATTTGCGTAAATCCGATTTAGAAAGAGAGGTAATCGCCATGGGTCGATTCACAGACGCGCAACGGGCGTCCCAGAATCGACTCTGGGAACGCTATTGGGCTGATCCGACAGATCACGACGTCTTTCAGGATCTAGTTGCGTCATACCAAAACTTTGTCTTTCTTCTGGCGCGCCAACAAACGCCAGCCTGCGAGTCGCCGGACGATTATGTTCAGGTAGCGAATATCGGACTAGTGAAAGCGATTCGTCGCTTTCAACCAAATAAGTTTAATACCAAGTTTACGACCTACGCGTCGCTCACGATTATCGGCGAACTGCAGCGTCATCGTCGGGATACAGGTTGGTCAGTCCATGTGCCACGACGACTCACCGAACTCTACTTCAAGTTTCGCAAGCTCGAGGAGCAGTTCCGCCAG
>JBBTZN010000026.1:0-2555 GCA_038061355.1 Patescibacteria group bacterium
GCAGTTTTCAAGGTACCAAAGCTGAAAGTGGCGGCGCCGAGGCCTTCGTGGCCGACTACGGCTTGACGGCTAAGCTGGTGGCCGAAACCGGCGTTCAGATTTTTGAAACCAACCTCTCCTGCCCCAACGAAGGTACTGCCAACCTCGTCTGTTTTGACATCGACACTTCAGAAAAAATTGTGGAGGCGATTCGCCGGGAAATCGGTGACAAGCCCCTTATCTTAAAACTCGCCTATTTTGCCGACCAGACCCACCTTCGTAACTTTGTCAGCCGCCTCGGGCCGCTGGTACAGGGTCTCTCAACGATTAACACCATCGCCGCCCCCGTCGTCACCAAAACCGGCGAACAAGCCTTGCCGGGCGAAGGACGTCTTCGAAGTGGCGTTTGTGGCGCTGCCATTCGTTGGGCCGGATTAGAGATGGTTGAGCGTCTCAAAGAGCTGCGCACCGAACTTGGTCAAACATTCTCAATTATTGGCGTTGGTGGCGTCACTGAACCAGCCGACTACGACGCCTATCGCGCGGCCGGAGCCGACGCCGTCATGAGCGCCACTGGGGCTATGTGGCACGCCGATTTAGCGCAACAAATTTGGTTACAGAACCTGAAAGGAGTCTAATCATGGATGCACTGGAAACTCTAAAATCGGTTGGAGCGATTATTACTGACGACCATATTGTCTATACCAAAGGCGGGCACGGCAGTGTCTACATCAATAAAGACGCCTTATATCCCCATGTTCGTGAAACCAACGCCCTTTGTCAGCTTCTGGCTAAACAAATAGAGCATCTTCAGCCCGAGGTGGTCGCCGCCCCGGCTTTGGGAGGAATCGTCCTGACCCAATGGGTCGCTCATCATCTTGGCGCGACCCTGGGCGTGCCACCGCTGGCCATCTATGCTGATAAGTCTGACCAAGGGCTAGTCTTCAAACGTGGCTATGATCAATTAATCAAAGGTAAACGCGTCGTGGTTCTTGAAGATATCATCAATACCGGTGGGTCAGTCAAAAATGCCGTTGAGGTCGTTCGGGCGAGTGGTGGTGAAGTTATTGGAGTCGGAGTCCTGGTTAATCGTCAGCCCAAACTAGTAACGACCGACACCTTTACCGCGCCGCTCTTTGCCTTACTTGATTTTCCGGCCGAAATCTTTGAGGCTGAATCGTGCCCACTCTGCGTCGAAGGAAGACCAATTAACACCACTGTGGGCCACGGCAAAAAATTTCTTGAAAAAAAGAATAATAAAATCAAGGCACTATTATACTAGCTAGTATAATAGTGCTAATTACTTGAGGGGACAATGTTTGTTGAAAAGTATAAAAAACGAGCAGAGGCCACAAATTCTCTCGTTTGCGTTGGCCTCGATAGCGACTTTGGTAAGTTACCAAGCCAATTTACGAATTTTCAAACTCCCCAGTTTGACTTTAATAAAGCAATTATTGACGCCACGCACGAATTTGTAGCCGCGTACAAACCCAATGTCGCGTTTTACGAAGCTCGTGGTGATCAAGGTCTGCGTGAACTAAAACTCACCATGGAATATCTCCAGACAAACCATCCTGATATTCCGACCATTCTTGATGCCAAACGAGCCGACATCGGCAACACGAATCAGGGTTATGTCCAGAGTATCTTTGATTGGCTAGGCTTTGACGCCGTCACCCTTCATCCCTACCTTGGGAAAGAAGCCCTCCAACCGTTTCTCGAGCGAGCCGATAAGGGTTGCATTATCCTCTGCCGTACTTCCAACCCAGGCGCCGGCGAGTTCCAAGATTTAGTGAGTAACGGCAAGCCTCTCTGGCAGCATGTCGCCGACAAGATCGCCAACAACTGGAATAGTCATAATAACTGTCTCCTTGTGGTTGGTGCCACCTATCCCGAAGAAATGGTACAGATACGTCAAGCGACCGGCGAGATGACCTTTCTTGTGCCAGGTATCGGCGCTCAAGGTGGTGATGTTGCGACAGTGGTCAAAGCCGGCAAAACAGCCGACGGTCTGGGCCTGATTATCAACTCCTCCCGGGGTATTATCTTTGCCGGCCATGACGAAGATTTTGCCGACCAGGCCGCCCTAGCAGCTAAAAAACTACGCGATGAAATAAACCGTTATCGCTAACCGAATAGAGAAAGGAGCCTATGGCTACGCCAATAATCAAACCTAAACCTAAAACCACCAAGCAAGAATCATTATTAAGTATTTTAAGCGACCGTGAGTTTATCGCCCTGGCCCTAATTGTTCTGATTATTCTCTTGGGCGGAGCCGTCTTTTATCACGCAGTTGAGGGCTGGCGTCTCCTTGACGGCTTCTATTTCTCGGTCATCACCTTAACAACCGTTGGCTACGGTGATTTCTCACCTGCTACTGATCTTGGCAAAATTTTTACGATGATTTTTATTTTTATCGGCGTCGGAATAATTCTTGCTCTTATTAACATCGTTGCCCGCCATGCCAAACAACACAATCCCCTGCACGACATTATCGACGATACCTTCGGCGATAGTCCCCGCCCCGTGTCAAGTCACCGTAACACCTAACCGAACGAGGGGCTGTTCTGTCAGCT
>JBBTZN010000027.1:0-2037 GCA_038061355.1 Patescibacteria group bacterium
TATCGGTTTGGAGCACCAAATTATTTTTAACATCGGTCGGTTGGCCGAGCGGTTTATCTTTATCGGCCGGATTAACCACCACTGTCACGCTCGCAGTGGCCGGCGCGCCACCATCATCCCGAATGGCGGTTAGATTAAAGGTAGTCGTTTCCTTCGGCGCTATAAAGATCGAACGATTCGCATCGGTCACCAATAATTCACCAATGCCGTGATCAATCTTAACTTTAGTGGCTTTAGTGGCATTACTCACGTTCCAATAAAGCACGGTGCCTTCACCAGCAGTGATAACGCTCTTTGAAGCCAAAAGTGTGGCGGCTGGCGGTTCGGTAATCCAAACGGTCGCGATTTTGGTGCGAATCTTTATCCCAAGGAAAGTATTGATCTTATAAACTTCATAGCCACCGGCTTTTTCGTACTGGTGGGTGGAGGAATACCACCATTCCCCGGCCGTGCGACCGACCACTTGTGGCAATTCGTCAACTGTTTCATCGCCCCAATCAATCTGTTTACTTAATCCAGCGAATTCTTTCCATTGAGAATAGTAATAAGTAATCGGCAGATCGGCCTGACTAATGGTCGGTGAGATACCATTTTGATCACCAACTCCGTCCAAAACTTTTGAATTGATGCCCGCCGCGCCTGGCAGCGGCGTTGATTGGCGCAACGGCCAAATAAATTCTTGAGTTGTATCTGGAAGTGGCGGGTGAACAGCGCCAGTGGCGTAACCGCCGTCTGGCACTTCGCCGGTACTTCCCGATTCGTCGGTCGGCGCCGGCGGTTCGCTGGTTGGTGGCGACTTAACGATCCTAGCCGTAATAGTTGCTAACGGTGTTGGCGTTTCACTACCCATAAAACTCTGAATACGGGTTAGTTCATATTGACCGATCTTTTTATATTGATGAGTCAGCGTAGTAGCGTTGCCATCTAATTCAATCGCTTCGCCGTCGCCCCATTCCAATCGTTCGTTAATTTTGAACATCCCTCCCAAAGCCGCGAATAAGTTTTTGGGTACTTTAACCGTCACATCGAGCGGCGCCGGGCCGGTAGTTGGACTGACGGTGTAGTTCTCGACCGTTGCCGAACCGCTCGGTTCGCTCGAAACAATTAATGACTCATCAATATTGCCAGTCTCGGCTAATAGAGTTGGTTCGGGTGCGACGTCTGCGCTTGGTTCTTCGTCGCTTGGGAGCGGCAGTTTCACGACGGCCGCGACGACGATCGAGGCGGGCAAAACTTCAACTACCCCATCGCCCCAATCGATCGTGCGGGTGGCGGTTGAATTAAAACGCGAGGTGAGCGGGTATTCAGCGCCCACATAAAATGGCACTTCACCAACCGATTCAATCAAACGATATCCAAGTCGCGAACCAGTGTTATCCGTCGATAAAGTATCAGGGGTAACCCCAGCATAAACTTGCCCCAGTTCAAATTCATTCCATGATTCATCGGCCGTTTCGCGCACACTCACCTTATACTGGCCTGGCTGCGCATAGATATGAGTTACCGTTTCAGTCGCTTCTTCACCTTCGTTCCAATCGGTCGAACCTAGGAGGCCGTCTAATCCAGTTGGGCCAATGTCAGCAGGAAAAACAAATCCGAACGGATCGGAAGTATCAGCGGTGCCATCATTAGCTACCGTTTGAGCAAAAATCGGCAGTGGTTCGATGATTGTGACCGGCGTTGGCGGAGCTGGGTTGACGACGATCGTTACACTAGCAGTGGCGCCGAGCGGATTCGCCCAGCGTTTGCCGTTATCTGGCTGGCGAGCAGTTAAATTATAGGTGGTTGTTTCTTTCGGCCAAACATTCAGTGTTCGGGTGTCTTTTAAGAGATAATTTATTTGATAGTAGGCCGAACTCGACCAACTTTCGCGATTACTAGTTGAAATAATCTTCCGATCAGAATCCGAAACTTCTTCCAGCCACAGGCTGGTCACATTCGCCACGTTATAGGTAAGCGTGGCCTGTTCGCCGGCCGTGATCGTTAATTTATCGGCGGAAATGGACGCGCTCGGTTGAGCCGCCACCTCCACTTTGG
>JBBTZN010000028.1:0-1625 GCA_038061355.1 Patescibacteria group bacterium
CCGCTGTGCCTCCCGTACTACCAGCCGACCTTAGTCAAATCGTTACTCCCAGTGAAGCCTGTAAGCAAGCTGCGCTCGGTGCAAACTACGAGCCATATCAACGAGGTGAATATTATCCGACGCCAGACGAATACACGAAAATGTCAGCCTGTTATAAGTAGCTTTTTAGTTTTTTAGCTACCTAGCTTTTTAGACAATTTGTTAGCATTGCTTCGGATTTGGTGCTTCGAATTTCGATTTTTTTCTTTAGCGGTGGCGCAGGTGAATACGTTTACGGGGGAGAGCCTTGCGAATAATGCTATAGGCTTCTTCAACCGAATCCGTCAGCGTCCAGAGGTCTTGGTCGCGCGCGTCAATCGTTTTGTACTCTTGTTGCATGGTTTTTTTGATCCAATCAAGGAGCGGTTGCCAAAAATCTGACCCCATCAGAATAATCGGGATTTTTTCTTCGATTTTGTGGGTTTGGATGAGGGTGGCTAATTCCGAAAATTCGTCGAGCGTTCCCAGACCACCGGGAAAGAAGACAAAGGCTTCGGCGGAGTAGGCGAGCATTACTTTTCGGGTGAAAAAATAGTGAAACCCGAGGCCTTTTGTTAAATATTTGTTCGCTCGTTGCTCCATGGCCAGCTCGATGTTTAAGCCAATCGTCTCTTGGCCGGCCTCGGCGGCACCGTGGTTGGCGGCTTCCATAATGCCTGGGCCACCGCCAGTGACGACGGTACAGCCGGCTTCACCAAGGAGTTTGGCGAGGGCGCGGGCTTGCTCGCACGCGGGGTGGTCTTGAGGCAAACGAGCCGAGCCAAAAAAAGTAACTGTTTTGGAATAGTCTGATAAAAATTCAAAACCATCGATAAATTCTGCCATAATTCGGAAGACCCGCCAGGTCGGATTATTATCGTAATCAAAATTACCGTCCACAATCCTCCTTCGGAAAATTTACAATTTGCAAGTTACAATTTTCATTGAATTTACAATGACTCATTTGATCATTATAGGACTTTCTCATTTTCCCTCCATCGTCATCGCGAGGTCGCCGTGGCGACCGTGGCGATCTGGTTTTAGAGGTTAAGAAGATTGTCCCGCCGCAGCGGGATCCCGCTCTAGCGGTGACTTCGCTGTGGCTCGCAATGACGAAAAGTGAGAAAGTCCTACATTAATTAGAAATTGAAAATTGAAAATTTAACCCTGTATCTACTTGATTATATCATCAATAGCTTTGAGCTGTTAGAATACGGGCAATGAAAACAGAATTTATAGTGCGGCCAGGCGAAAAAGTGATCCGCGAATTTACGATCAGTCCGCGCTACTTTTGGTTTTCGATAACGATTGGTGTTTTATTAATCGTCATTTTTCCTTTTTTTGCGCAAGGCTTTGTCAGTCTCCTACTCCCAAACCAGATTTCTCGCAGTATTATTCCGATCGGTTTTGTCATATCGACACCGATCGGGTTGATTATTCTTCTGCAAAGTCTTTACTTGCGTGCTGCCCGACAGTACCTCCTGACGAGTGAACGGGTTGTGGAGACGATTGGCCTGTTTTCGCAACGAACAGTGAATGCTGAATATACGCAAATTACCGATATACGGGTGACCCAGGACCCCTTTGAACGGTTTATTCTCGGTACG
>JBBTZN010000029.1:0-3496 GCA_038061355.1 Patescibacteria group bacterium
AGCTGACCATAGGTTGTAAGACGAACTCACGATTAGCTAATGACCAATGGCTTAAACCAAGGGCCACTTTTTCTAAATAGGCGAGAGGAAAATAGATAATCGGGGCGAGTAATTGGGTAAGGGAGACGCTGATCAGGCTGAAAACCGCTAAGACAAAACTGGCGCCCATGGCAAATGAAACAATAAACCCGACGAGGAAATTGGCTAAAGGGCCAACAAAACTGATGCTCCCAAAGATAATCAGCTGAACTGGCAAAACAGCCAGGGTCGCCGCCAAGATGGTGCTGACTGTTTCCGCTAACCAATCCGGCAGTTTGGTGAGAGAGCGGGCTAAAACTGGGCCAAGCAGCAGAATACCGGCAAAGGCCGCAAACGAGAGTTGAAAGCCGACATCGCGCGTAATAATCAGCGGATTAGTTGCGGCCATGACCGCGGCCGTAGCGAGCAGAAGGCGAAGCGGTTCGACCGGCCGACCCACGAGCGGGGCGCAGACCAAAAAAGTGACCATGGTGGCGGCCCGAGTGACCGAGGGCTCGGCGCCAACGAGACCAAGATAAATACCGAGGAGCAGTAAGGTCGTGGCAATCGCCGCCCGTAGCCAAAGCCGCCGCAGAAGCTGAAAAATGACAATCACAGTCAGGCTCAAATTCTGGCCAGAAACGGCGGCGAGATGCGTCAGGTTAGTTCGCACTAAAGCCGCGGTTAAATCGGGGTCGATGGTCGGCGGAATACCAAGGGTTAAACCCAGGGCTAGGGAGGCGGCTGGCTCTGGGAGAGCCTGTTCGAGACTGGTGGTGATTTGACTTCGCAGCTGATTGAGCCAGGCCCAGATCGGGCGGGGCGGACCAATCGGGTCAATTTGATCGGGACGCACAAGCAAACCAATAATGCCCTGACCTTCGAGATAGCGGGGATAGTCAAAATCGATACTAGGTCGCGGACGCGTCAGACGACCAGTGACCCGAATAAGGCTGTCACGTTCGAAGATGGGCTCCCGGCCCGTTTCCACTAAAATACCGATGGGGCGACCAAAAGCAGTTGTTTTTAAGGTGAGTCGTTGCGTTCGCCCGAGCAGACGCGGAAAGTCGCTAATGCGGCCCTCGATGGTTACTTCCTGGCCGGTGGAGATCTGGATCTGGGCAAAATTTGCTCGAACCTGACTAGCGCGCGCAAACCCACAGATAGCCAGACTCGCGAAAATAACCGTGCAGGTCAGGAGTTGGTGGCGCCACATCCAAGCCACAAGGGCCAGGCCGAGCAGCCAGCATAGCCACCACCAAACAAGGCTCGACCAATCCCAGATCTCTATAAACGGCGCGGAAATTTCGGCGCCAAGAGCCGCGCCCAGTAAAAAACCGATCGCCCCGAAAATAAGTGCCATGAGCCGTTTTCTCTCCTGTTGACGATTGTGCAATCGTTAGTTAAAATTGAAATTAGTTTGAGCGACTAATTTCAGCCTAACAAAAGTTACCGAGTTAGAAAGCAGAGACAACCCATGTCCAAAAAGAAAACATCTGAAAAAGAGATTGCCGAGCTGGTAACTGATTGGCATGCCAAAATCGAAGAGTGCCAGGCTGGTTGGCAGCGGACGCAAGCGGAATTTGAAAACTATCGCAAACGTGTAGAGAGCGATCGAGCGGGGTGGGCGCGACTGGCCACGGCCGAAGCTCTTGTCCAGATGGCACCGATTTTAGATGATTTCCGCCGAGCCTTTGCCCACTTGCCGGCTGACGAAACCGATTCAAGTTGGGTGGCTGGTATGCGCCAGGTAGAAAAACATTTCCGTACCGTTTTAGTCAAAGCCGGTCTCGAGCCAATTGACGAAGGCGGCTCGTTTGATCCCAATCTTCATGAAGCCATCGCTTACGAGCACCACCCCGAACTAGCTGAAGATTCGATTATTGATGTGATTGAGCTGGGTTGGAAGCTGGCTGGGCGGGTGATTAAACCGGCCAAGGTGCGGGTCAGCCGGGGACAGGCCGATGGCGAATAGCGAATAGTAAATAGAAAATAGCGATTGGGAGAATCGAATGGGAAGGTTGAAGACTAAGTAACGGGGAGGGGAAAGGAATTTCTATGGCGAAAATTATTGGGATTGACCTCGGAACAACCAATTCAGTCGTAGCGGTGATGGAGGGCGGCCAGCCCAAGGTCATTCCTTCAGCCGAGGGCAGCGCGCTGGGGCCGTCAATTGTAGCGACCAGTAAAACTGGCGAACGATTGGTCGGTCAACTGGCTAAACGGCAAGCGATTACCAATCCAGAAAACACAATTTACTCGGTCAAGCGGCTGATGGGCCGACGGTTTGAAGAAGAGGAAGTCAAAAAAACCCTCACGATGGTGCCGTACAAAATCATTAAAAAAGACGATCAGGTGCGGGTAATCACGGGTGGCAAAGAACAGTCGCCCCAAGAAATCTCGGCCGCGATTTTGGCCAAACTCAAGCTCGATGCCGAGGCCTACCTGGGTGAAAAAGTGACAGATGCCGTCATCACCGTGCCAGCCTACTTTAATGATGGCCAGCGTCAAGCGACCAAAGATGCCGGGACGATTGCCGGCTTACAAGTCTCCCGCATTATTAACGAACCAACAGCGGCGGCCTTGGCCTATGGGCTAGACAAGAAAAAAGAAGGCAAAATCGCCGTCTACGATTTTGGCGGCGGCACCTTTGATATTACCGTTCTCGAGCTGGGTGAAGGCGTCTTTGAAGTAAAGGCGACCGGCGGCGATACTCACTTAGGGGGCGACGACCTCGACCAACATATTATGGATTGGATTTTAGAAGAGTTTAAAAAAGACCAAGGCGTGGCTTTAATAAAGGATCCGATGGCTCTCCAGCGGATTAAGGAAGCGGCCGAGAAAGCCAAAATCGAACTCTCCACCACGCAAGAAAGTGAGATTAACCTGCCCTTTATTACCGCTGATGCGAGCGGGCCTAAACATCTCGTCTTAAAACTCTCCCGCGCCAAACTCGAGCAGCTGACGGGTGCGCTGATCGACCGAACAATTCCGATTGTCCAGCAAGTCCTTAAAGATGCCAAGGTCAGCATCAAAGAGATTGATGACATTGTGCTAGTAGGCGGTCAAACCCGTATGCCCTACCTCCAAGAAGCAGTCCGCAAATTTTTTGGTAAAGAGCCAAATAAGAGTATTAACCCAGATGAAGTCGTGGCTCTGGGGGCAGCAGTGCAAGCCGGCGTGCTCGGAGGCGAAGTCAAAGATATTCTTCTGCTCGACGTGACACCGCTGACCCTAGGCATCGAAACGATGGGCAGCGTCATGACACCGCTTATTACCCGCAACACGACCATTCCCACTAGTAAGAGCGAGGTCTTTTCGACCGCCGCCGATAACCAAACGCAGGTGGAGATTCATGTCTTGCAAGGCGAGCGGCCGATGGCCTCCGACAATCGCACTTTGGGCCGTTTTGCCCTCGATGGCATTCCCCCAGCTCCGCGCGGCGGTCAGGAAGCTCCACCCGTACGATGTCCCGGAG
>JBBTZN010000030.1:0-1618 GCA_038061355.1 Patescibacteria group bacterium
ACGATTACTATTAAAGGAGATGAAATGGTGATTCAGCAACAAACAAACTACCTATTGCAGGTCAATACTCCAGACCAAATTTATCTGCTACGCCCCGCCGACCCGCCGTTGCGACTGCCAATCGGCACGCCGCTCCTCTTTTTGGGCGTCTTCGGCAGCCTCTCCTAGGGCTGCTGATCGGCGCCGACGATCACGACCAGATCAGCGCCGGCCGGCGCTTCTTAACCATTCGGTAGCGAACCAACCGACCCGCCAACAATTGTCGCCACCTGGGCAGCCGCGGCCGGATGGTTAGTTATGTCCACAACCACGGTTTTAAGATAATCGCTTTTTTTGGCCGGATCTTTGGAGACGATTTTAAGTTCGGGTGCGCTTTCTGCTAATTTCGCTTCCGACGCACTGGTTAAACCCACTATGGAGGTTCCATTTAAAAGCACAAGATTAAGGCTTAGTGGCGTCGGCGACGGTTCAGCCGTTACCGAGGCGGCTGGCTGGGCGGTCACGGTTGGCGACGGTGTAGCCGTCGGCAGGAATTCGCTGGCTGTGACCGGACCGATTTCGATGATTTTTTTGGTGGCAGGACGAAACAGAATAGCCTTTTTGGCCTGGTTATAGATTAAGACTTTATCTCCGTTTTCGGCATTAGCAAAAAAGGTTTGCTCGGTTTTAAGTTTGGCAGCATCGGTCACGGTGGCTAATTGAGGCTGTTCGCCTTGGGGAAGCTCGATTAAGCGGCCGACGGTTGCCACCAAAGCCGCCACTTCTTGCTGGGAGACCTTTTCCGGATGGTTACGCAGATCTTGATTTTGAGAATAAAAATATCCGGCCGCGCCCAAGGCCACCGCCAGCATTAGCCACGTTAAGAAACGATTTGTAAGTTTGGTAGAAATTTTCATATCTTTAAGATTTTCTCCTAATTACGGCTTTTGGCCTTCGCGAATGGTTTTAAGCACCGGCGAATCATCTTTTAATTTCTGGATCAAGACGATATGGTCGCGATTAAGCTGCATCGTGTTTTCGGGGCCGTAGATTTCGTTTTGGCCGACTTTAGCGAGCACATAGGTTGGCTTTGTTGTGTCGCCGCTACCAGCTTGGGCTTTAGAACTGTCTTGGGTGTAATACGCTTCGGTGATAATGACGAACTGCGCTGTCTTGTCTTTAACCTGGCCGTAGTAAATCAAGCCGTTGTCCAGGGTGATTACCGACCAGGTTGGCGCGCGCTGCCGCGCCACTAACTGACGAATCGCATTGGCCTGGCTGCCAGCGTAACCGGCCAAAATCACAATCAAGACAAATATCACTCGGCCAGCATTGTTCGAGAAAGATAACCTCATAAGTTCAGATTAACATACCGCGGAACAAAATAGAATCACAAAACTCGACATTTTTGGCTAAATCTGTTAAATTACTTATAAAATGCATGCATTACGTATATGTTTTACAGAGCCAGCGCGATCAGAAATTGTACATTGGTGATACTAATTATCTTAAAAAACGACTCTTCAACTCACTAAACCAGCAGAACACAAACAATTTAACTGATTATTAACTAGATACGGCGCCCGCGCCTCACATGGAAAGGACAGACTTCGTCTTAATTGTGCGGAGCACAGTCCTT
>JBBTZN010000031.1:0-11278 GCA_038061355.1 Patescibacteria group bacterium
TCGCACGGCTCAGGATCGTCACTCCTGGAGTGTTCCCAATTTGTGTAAGGCCTGTTTTAAATAGATATGTCATGGGGTTGTAACCTCAACTTGGTCGAGGGTAGCCTGGAGCGTTTGGCCAAAGGTATCGAGGGGATCGATAAGGCGACCTTGACTGACAAGAGTTTTGGCGAGGGCGAGTTTGGCTTGTTGATCGGCCCGACTCGTGGAGCTTTGGGCGAGTTTTAATTGGCACCAACCTGCCAGAAGAGCGGTGTCGCGATAGCCAGCGTTTAAGGTTTGGGTTCGATCAAAAACGGGCAGGGCTAGATCGCACTGATCAGCGCTGGCTAAACGATAGCCAAGTTTAACAAGACCCGCTGGATCGTTGCTTTGGCTCAAACGATCGTTTAGGAGACTTTTAACGCCGGTGGAATCAGCTTTAAGTTGGCTATTCAGGTAGGCTTCTTCCCGCGTGGCCAGATCACCACTGACGAAAAAGGCTAGTAAAAGAACGAAGGGTATGGTTAACAGAAATCTAACCCGTCTTGAAGAGCGACGGTGTGTCATATAAAGCTCGGGTTTTGGTGACTTGAGTGGCTGGTAGCAGTCTTTAAGAGGTTGTAATTATTAACCAGGCCGGGCGGGCTTGATGCTCCAGCAATCGGGGTTACTTGCACTGGGGCTCTAGGAGGAGGAGTAGTGGCTGGTGGTAGGACGAGTGGGGCTGTCGGATTTGGTGGAGTTGTCGCCGGCGGGGAGGGGCTAACCGGTTCGGGTGTGCACGCCTTGTACGTTGAATTCTGTGAAGTAAAGACGGGCTGGATAAAAGTACTGATTATCCAACAGGCGAGACTGCCAACCACCAGCCCCGTCAGAATGATTGAGACGCAGACTGATTCTTGAAAGAAGGTCGTGACAACGTTGTTTGGGAGGAGATTCCAGAAGAATTCAGAGATACTGAATTTGCGATTGCCACAAACATAGCTACCTTTGGTTGAGCTTGAAGAGTTGTTGGCAGACGTCGCTGGATTAATGATGGTCGTTGACCCCCCGCTCTGGCCACCAGTGTTGCTTGGTGGTTCAGGAGTGCCCACGGGTGCTATTGATTCGAAAGGGGTTGCGGCTGGGGCTGGTGCTGCTGGGGCTGCTAAAAAAGGCGCTGGTGAAGCCAACAACAGCGTTGCAATGATGAGGATTCCAGCGGTGGTTTTGCCTAACCAGTTTTTAGACACACCCCTCCTACTTCTAGAATTAAGAATAATGAATTAGGAATTAAGAGTAAATAGCCTGGGGTACGAATACACCGCGTTTCAGGAAATCACCTCCGAGGAGCCCCGCCACAGGCGGCGACAACCTCGTGGCCTGGATTCCCGATGTTGGATTTCATCCAGCTCGGGGATGACATGTTACATGAGATCGTCACGGTCGTGCGCTCCCTCGCGATGACGAGGAGATGTATTAGTGGCGGCGGAGGCGCTCAAGCGTGCGGAAGATTTGGTACGTCAGCGGTTGACCAACCAAATCCCAAGCCCCAAGCATGCGGACGGTTTGGCCGCCGAACTGTTCTTTGAAACGGGTGAAGCCGGCGTACTTTGTACGCAATGACGAATTCTGAATTCCGAATGACGAATTTTCCTCTGGTGGGGCAACTGCTAGCAAATCATATACTTTGCAGTGACGCGCTTTCGCACGCTGCATGGCTTGCCAGTGGAGAAGGAAAGGGGCCATTACTTCGCGATGGGTAGACGATGAGGCGCCGTGGAGATAACTTGCGAATGGCGAATGGCGAATGGCGAATGGCGAATTGTTCTTCTGATCGCTGATCGCTGATCGCTGATCGCTTACTAGTGGTGAATAGCCAATAATTGCCGCGGCAAGGGGCTGGCCCTGATAGGTGGCCACGAGAAGCTCGCCGAGGCCATTTTTTGTTAGAGTTTCAATCATATCGTGGTAATAGCTGGCCGTTCGCATACTAAAACCATCACGCTGGGCGGTTTCGGCCAGAAGCGCGGTAAAAATCCAGGCGTCGGTACTCGGTTCGACCGTGACTCCGTGACGGTCAGCCAGACCAATATTGTAGCGACCCTTGGGTTTCATCTGCGCGAGGATGGCATCTTGATCAGGTTTGAGATCAATCCAACGGCGAAATTCTGGTTGGATTTCTTCGAACGATTTTTTTAAGCCCAAATTTTGGAGTTCATTGGCCGGCTTATCAGACCACACTGCAAAGAAGTCGAGGCGCGCGACAAAAGCACGGCGTGAGTTCATCAGATTTTGAAGTTCGCTGATCATTTTATAGCGGTGCTCGGCGTGATCTGGCAATTCAAGCTCTGGCCCATAGATAATTTTAACTCTGCCGGGGAAAGATCGTTCGAGAAGAAACTGATTGTGAAAAGGCACAATTTTCCAGCCATGACGGCCTTTAAAGTCAGCCCACTCTGAAGTCTGAAGCAGACTTTTAAATGACGAATTCTGAATTCTGAATTCTGAATTAATGCTCATTGGATGAGTTTAAATTACTTTTAGTTGATCGAATTACTGCACTGAAAATAAGATTCAATTCTTTTGCTTCCTGCCACAGTTTACGAGCCTGTTCGATACACGATGGTTCGGCAACGGCAATCATGCGAAGCCAGTGTTTTGTTTCATGCGCTTCTTTCCTAACGATGCCAAGTTTATGGATAAAATCCTTACGTGATTCGGCATCATTTGCTTCGCAGTAATTGGCACCTACCGATGTGCCAGACCGAATGAGTTGGTTCAAGATCGAAACAGTCGCAATATCTTTGGGAACCGATTTTACGAAAAGAGTAATTGCTTCACCGAAAGCAGCAGTTCTTTCTTCTAAGTCAAGTTTTTTACTTGAATAATTGAATTTTGATTCAGAATTCGTCATTCTACCTTCGTCATTATTATAGTCTGGTAATTTAACCTGATTATAAGATAGAGTTTGTCTATATGAAAGTGCTTGGGATAGAAACTAGTTGTGATGAGACGGGTGTGGCCGTGATTGAGGGTGATGGTCGCGGCCCACTGAAGATTTTTGCGAACGCTGTTTATTCGCAAATCGCGCTTCACCAACAATATGGTGGCGTGTATCCAGAGGTCGCGAGTCGGGAACATGTGACGAAGATTGGCCTTGTGTTGGAGTCTGCTATTGCTGGAGCGATGGGCCAATCTTCGAATTCAGAATTCAGAATTCAGAATTCAGAATTGCGCGATTTCATTCGAAATGAAATCGACGCGATTGCTGTCGCGGCCGGGCCAGGTTTGATTGGGTCGTTGCTGGTGGGGGTGAATGCGGCTAAAACCTTGGCTTACGCCTTAAACAAGCCTCTGATTGGGGTGAATCATCACGAGGGACACATTGCCGCTGCTTTTTTAGAAAGCAGCGGCGAAATGATGAATTCCGATTTCCGAATTCCTAAGTTACCGGTGGCCGCCCGGCTGGCCGCCGAGGTAAGAAGTAAGAATACCGAAGTAAGAATTAATAATTTGAATAATAAGATAAATTCGTCATTTAGAATTCGTCATTCGGAATTGCCAAAGCTGCCAGCTTTGGCCTTGGTTGTTTCGGGAGGCCACACTATGTTGGTGTTGATGCGTGGGATTGGGGACTACGAAATTTTAGGGCGAACACGCGATGATGCGGCTGGGGAGGCTTTTGATAAGACAGCGCGGCTAATGGGGTTACCTTATCCTGGTGGACCGGAAATTAGTCGATTGGCAGAAAGATACAAAAATCCGAAATCCGAAATCCGAAATCCGAAACAAATTCAAAATCAAAAATCGAAAATACCGCATAGTTTCGGATTTGATGCTTCGGATTTGGGATTTCCGTTACCGCGGCCAATGTTGGATTCGGGGGATCTTAATTTTAGTTTTTCAGGACTTAAAACTGCGGTTGGCCGATGGGTGGAACTGAATCAACCCTTAAACGAGGAAAAAAAGATCCTGCTGGCTTACGAGATTCAAGAAGCTATCGTTGATGTCTTGGTGGCTAAAACGGTCGCGGCTGTTGATCGCTATCAGCCAAGATCGGTGATTATGTCGGGTGGAGTGGCGGCGAATGGCCGCTTGCGAGCGGCGCTGGAATTAGGAATTAGGAATTATGAATTAGGTACTCGACCAACCTTTCATGTGCCGCCGGCGACGCTCTGTACGGATAACGGCGCCATGATTGGTGCGGCTGGTTTGCTGAAGGCTCTCGCGGGCCAGGTTCAGAACTGGTACGATATACAAGCTAACGACAAGATGTCGTTAGCTAATGACGACCCGTCTCGACTCGCGCCCGCCTTGCCCGACGGCAGTCGAGGCAGGTCGGCCGAGGCGGAATGACGAATTTTAAATTCCGAACGTCGAGGACATTTTTATGAAAGAATTACCGAAAGCCTACAATCCGGCCGAATACGAAGACGCGATCTACCAACGCTGGGAAGCGAGTGGTTTTTTTAATCCTGAAAAAATGATTGACGCCGGGCTGACCAAGCCCGACGCAGAGCCGTATACAATTATGCTACCCCCGCCGAATGCGACTGGCGTTTTACACATGGGCCATGCCTTGATGGTTTCGTGGCAAGATCTGTTAGTGCGAACAGCGCGTATGCGGGGTTATCGTACGTTGTGGCTGCCCGGTACTGACCATGCCGCCATTGCCACCCAGGCTAGGGTTGAGAAAGATATTTATAAAGCCGAGGGGAAAAGTCGTCACGATTTAGGCCGTGAAGAACTTCTCCGTCGGATAGGCACGTATGTTGATGATAGTCGTCAGACGATCCAAAAACAGATGCGCGTACTTGGTGCCTCGCCTGATTGGTCACGTGAGGCCTTTACACTTGATGAGCCCCGAAGTCGCGCAGTCCGAACTATTTTTAAACAGATGTATGACGATGGGCTGATCTATCGAGCTAATCGAGTGGTTAACTGGGACCCGAAGGGGCAGACGACGATTTCTGATGACGAAATTGTCTACGAGCCGCGTCAGGCACAGCTGTATACCTTTCGTTATAGTAAAGATTTTCCGATTCCAATTTCAACGACCCAGCCGGAGACGAAGGTCGGTGACACAGCAGTCGCCGTCCACCCCGACGACGCCCGCTACCAGGCTTATATTGGCCAAACGTATGAGGTTTTATTTTGTGGTGTAACTCTTCATCTTCGGGTGATTGCTGATCATGGTGTTGATCCAGAGTTTGGAACCGGCGCACTCGGGGTGACGCCGGCGCATAGTATGATTGACTGGGAAATGGCTGGCCGCCACGACTTGCCGGTGGTTGGTGTTATTAATGAATACGCCCGCATGACGGTTGAATCCGATAATTTAAAAGGTAAAAAAGTCACTGAAGCGCGTGAGGTTATTGTCGAGTGGCTCAAAGAACACGGTTTACTTCTAAAAGAAGAGACGATTTCGCAAAATGTACCGACGGCAGAACGAACCGGTGGTGTTGTGCAACCACTGCCAAAACTTCAATGGTTTTTAAATGTGAATAAGGAATTCACGATTCCCTATTCGGAGATAGACGGTATTGCTTCAGGTTCGCAGACGACGCTGAAAGATCTGATGCGTCGGGCAGTGGCCGGTGGCGATATTCGGATCACACCAGACCACTTTCTAAAAACGTATTTTCACTGGATCGATAATTTGCGCGATTGGTGTATCAGCCGCCAAATTTGGTATGGACACCGACTACCGGTGTGGTATCGCACACCGGAAAATTCCAAATCCCAAGCATCCGCCTCGGCTCAGCCTCAGCGAGACGGGCCAAATTACAAACAAATTCCAAATCTCAAAAATGAAGAAGATATCTATGTAGGCGTTGAGGCGCCGGAGGGCGAGGGCTGGGTTCAGGACGAAGATACACTGGATACGTGGTTCTCTTCAGGCCTTTGGACGTTTTCGACTTTGGGTTGGCCGGACCAAACAATGGATTTGAAGACATATCACCCGACGACGCTGATTCAACCCGGCACAGAAATTCTCTTTTTCTGGGTAGCGCGAATGATTTTAATGACCGGCTACACACTTGGCCAAGTGCCGTTCCGTGATGTTTTGCTCAATGGTATGGTTCGCGACGGGCAAGGGAGAAAATTTAGCAAATCGTTACGGAACGGGGGTGACCCAATCGAGATGACGCAGCTTTATGGCGCGGACGCGATTCGATTTTATTTTGCGGCGACCACTGTCCCGGGCAGTGATACCCGGCTGCATGAAGATAAATTGAAGGGCTATAAACACTTTACGAATAAATTGTGGAATATCAGCCGGTTTATCTTGATGAATTTGGACGGTTTTGATCCAGCCGTTCCTGTTGTTTGGAGCGAAGCAGATAAGACAATACTCGCAGAGCTTGATCAAACTGTTGCTGAAGTAACCGAATTGATTGATGGTCTCAAAATTCACTTAGCGGCGGAAGCGCTTTACCAATATGTCTGGCATACGCTTGCTGATAAGATTATCGAAGCCCAAAAGATGCGACTCGATAATCCCAAGGAGCGCCCCGTGGCTCAAGCTCTTTTAATCCAGCTTCTTGAGACCAACCTCCGTCTGCTCCACCCGTTTATGCCCTTTGTGACCGAAGTGATTTGGCAATATATGCCTGCTTCGGAAACTGAGCCAATGTTGATGACAGCGCGTTGGCCACTGCCAACGGAAATGACGAAGGCCGAATGACGAATTCCGAATTAATTTCTAATGATCAAATGGTTCGATGGTATTTCATTCGTCATTTAAACTTCGGAATTCGAAATTAGAGTTTTATGACCATAAAATCACTCTTTCGTTCATATGCTTCGCCGAATCTGATTCGGACAGGTCATAAATTTCAGGCCATGTTGGCGAATGCTTATTATGGCTTTCCAAGTCGGCGGCTCCGTATTGTGGGTGTGACGGGCACGAATGGCAAAACGACCACGTCGCATCTGATCGGGGCGATTTTGCAGCGGGCGGGGTACGAAACGGCCATTGCTTCGACGGTCGCTTTTCAGATTGGTGATCAAAAGGAGACGAACGTGCTCAATATGACCACCCCCAGCCCCTGGGTTCTCCAAGGATTTTTGGCTAAGGCGGTGCGGGCAGGTGCCCATATGGCGGTGGTGGAGACAACCTCGCACGCGATTGACCAAGAACGCGTGTGGGGTATTCATTATGACATCGTCGTGCTGACCAATTTAACCCACGATCACCTCGATTATCACAAGACATTTGAAGCCTATCGCCAGGCCAAACTCCGTCTGTTTGCCCATCGGCCGCGGGTGGCGGTGGTTAATACCGATGATGCTTCGGCGGGTCAGTTTTTAGCTCTACCAGCTAGCCAACAAATTACGTATGGCATTGAGGCAAAGGCATTGGTTACCGCGCGAAAGATGTTAGTTGAACCGTCGGCCACGCTCTTTACGGTGGTGACACCGATTGGCCAGATAGCGATCAACTTGGCTCTCCCGGGGCGATTTAATGTCGCCAACGCCCTGGCGGCGATTGCGGTGGGTGTCTCACAAGGAATTGGTTTAGAAACCATTAAACAGGCGCTGGAAAGTGTGACAGTTGTGCCGGGACGGATGGAGCGGGTGGATGTTGGCCAAGACTTTGTAGTGCTTATCGACTACGCTCATACACCCGATGCCTTCGAACAGATTTACGCGACCTTAAAACCGGTGACGAAGGGTCGTCTCATTCATGTTTTTGGTGCGACCGGTGATCGCGATCGGACTAAGCGGCCAATTATGGGAGCTTTGGCGGCGCGGTCGGCCGACTACACTATTTTGACCAGCGATGAGCCTTATTCCGAGGAGCCAGAGAAGATTATTGAGGAAATTATCGAGGGGTTAAAACGGGGACGAACAAAATCAGAATTAAGAATTAAGAATTCAGAATTAAGAATGACAGAGTCGGGCGAGGGGGTGTGGTGGGAGCGGATTACCGATCGCAAAGCGGCGATTGCCCGGGCGCTGGAATTAGGCAAAAAAGATGATGTCGTGATTATTACCGGCATGGGCGATGAACGGTGGATGACGATAGGCGATGGCCAGGGTGGTATCCAGCGCGTTCCCTGGAATGAGCGACGAATTGTGAAAGATTTGTTGTTGGCCCGGTTCCAGAGAAAGCAAACTGCCGATTAAGTCGTGCTTTCTTTACGCGATCAGCCTGGCTCGTTATGATGCGAGCATGACATCTAAACGTCTTATTTTGCTCGATGGCCACGCCCTTCTCTTTCGGGCGTTTCATGCTATGCCGCCTTTTACGGCGCCGGATGGTCGGCCGTCGGGAGCGGTTTATGGTTTTGCCAACGTCTTGGTACGGGTTATAAAAGAGCTCGAGCCAACCTGGGTTGTGGCCTGTTTTGATGCCCCCGGGCCGACCTTTCGAGAAGAAGTCTATAAGGACTATAAAGCGACACGCGCGGAAACACCCCCCGATATTATTATTCAGGAACCAATGACGAAAGAAGTGGTGGAGGCTTTTGGTATACCGCACATGGCGGTGTCTGGCTGGGAAGCCGATGACTTAATCGCAACCCTTGTTGATCAAGGGTTGCGAAAATCCGAACTCCTGCCTTGCCGGCAGGCAGGCCGAACTCCTGCCTTGCCGGCAGGCAGGCCGAAATCCGAAACAGATGTTGAAGAAATTATTGTTGTGACGGGCGATCGGGATTTGCTGCAGTTGTCGCAACCGAAAGTGAAGATTTACTTATTACGAAATGGGACGAAAGAGATTGTTCTTCTTGATGAAGTGGCCGTTACAGATTTAATTGGCTTGCCACCAGACCAATTATTAGATTGGAAGGCTCTTCGCGGCGACCCGTCGGACAATATTATTGGCGTGCCGGGGGTGGGCGATAAAACGGCGCTTCAGCTGATTAAGGCTTATGTGAATTTAGAGGGGCTCTACGCTGAATTGGAAATTCCGAATGACGAATTCCGAATGACGAATGAAAAATCAATTCAGAATTCAGAATTCGTCATTCGGAATTCGATACGTGAGTCGTTACTCATGTATCGTGAGCGGGCCTTCGCTAACCGCGACCTCCTAACAGTTCGCACTGACGCACCAGTAACCCTTGATCTGGCGGCCGCTCACCGCCGCAATTATGAGCCAGCCCGGGCCCGAGCAGCTTTGGTTGATCTGGGTTTTAAAGGTATTTTGAGCCGTTTGCCAACCGCCATGGTGGCTAATCAGCCGAACCTTTTCGACAAGTAAACTAATAGACGATTACAGGACTTACGCAAATCTGGGAAAACCTCCGAGGTTTTAACCGTTAACCTCGGAGGTTAAAGAGGATTTGAGTAAGTACTACATTACTTAGGAGTCCAATGTTAAAAACACTGCCAAGTGTTCAATCTGTTGACGAGGCTCTCAACCCAGTCCTTCGTCAGATGGAAGATCGGGGTGTTCTTCTTGATGTCGGCTATCTGGAAACGGTGGCTGTTGACCTCGCAGATCAGCTGGCGGAGCTTGAACGGCAGATTTTTGAGGCAGTTGGCCACCCTTTTTTGATATCGTCACCCAAACAACTCGGCCAAGTTATTTATAGTGAACTCCACCTCGATCAGGCTGACGGAGTTAATATTCGGAAAAAGACGACCGGCCTGTCAACCGGGGCGGCCGAGTTGGCCAAACTCCAAGGCAGCCACCCCGTGATCGATCTTATTTTGAAATATCGGGAGGTTGGCAAACTTCTTTCAACGTATGTGCTGCCCTTGCCGCAACTCGTCGACAGTTCGAATCGGCTGCATACGAGCTACGCTCCGAATGCCGCGTCAGGTCGACTGTCGTCGCGCAAACCCAATTTGCAAAATATTCCAATTCGCACGGAGCTGGGGCGAACAATCCGTCGGGCATTTATAGCCAGCCCCGGAACAATTTTAGTGTCGGCCGATTACTCCCAGATTGAACTGCGAGTAATCGCTCACTTAAGCCAAGACCCGACCATGTTGGAGGTCTTTCAGACCGGTGGCGATATTCATGCCAAGACTTCTGAAGCGCTGGGTATTGGCCGGCGGGCCGCTAAAGCCGTTAATTTTGGTATCTTTTATGGCCTCTCGGCCTATGGGCTGGCCGAATCTTTGGCTGTCAGTCGAGAAGAAGCGCAAACATTTATTGATGGTTATTTGGGGGCTTATCCAGTGGCGGCGGCCTATATTGATCAGCTTATTCGCCAAGCCCGCGAATCAGGATATGCCGAAACAATGCTTGGCAAAAGGCGGCTTCTTCCAGAATTGTCGTCTCATAACGAATATATTCGCCGCGCGGCGGAAAGGGTGGCAATTAATCACCCCATCCAAGGCACGGCGGCCGAAATCATGAAACTGGCCATGGTATTGGTGCCTAAAGAACTGGCTGACCACACTTGTTGTCCGATGATTTTGCAAGTCCATGATGAGTTGATTTTTGAAGTGCAAGCTGACCACCTAGAGGCGGTAGCGCCAAGAGTTGTTAAAGTAATGGAAGGGGTAATTGAACTAGCCATCCCTCTCCTGGTCGATCTCGAAACCGGCCCCAACTGGGCCGAGATGGTTGCTCGACCGAGAGCGCAAAAAAACACGGTCGGATTATGAGTCCAATAACGCCCACCATTCTTTTCTTTTATGGAGAGGATACCTATCGCAGCGGCCAAAAATTGGCGGCCCTTAAAGCTCGCTATATTGATGCGTCTCTTGGCGACACCAACCTCGCTGTCCTGGAGGGGGCGACAATTCTCTTTGAGGATTTCGTTCGCCAAGTTCAAGCCTTGCCGTTTTTAGCCAAACGTCGGTTGGTGATCGTAAAAAATATCTTTGGGGGCGGTAAAAAAGACCTCCTTGATGCCGTGGCTAGTTATTTACCCAAGGTACCCGAGACAACTGTTTTAGTTTTTTACGAAGCGGGGGTACCCGACAAGCGCCTCAAACTTTTTACCCTTCTTAATCAGGCCAAGTCGGCCGAGGTTTTTTCACCCTTGGTCGGGGCTGAACTCACGGCCTGGATTACCCACCGCGCTCTTGAGGTAAACCTCGAATTGACTCCGCGGCTTGTTTCGTGGTTGGTAACAGCCGTGGGTAGCGATTTGGCTCGTTTGGATCAAGAGCTCATTAAACTAAATAGTTATCAACTAGCCAAGAAGGAGCCTATTTCGGAGGACGATCTGGCGGCGCTTGTTTGGCAGACCGTGCCAAGTGACGCTTTTCGGTTGGTTGATGCCCTCTCCAACCGTCGTGGTGCCCAAGCCGTTACCGAACTAACGGCTTTACTGACAGCCGGTCAGGCCGAGTTGCAGATTTTTGGGTTGATTGTTTTTCAGTATCGATCCTTACTACTGATAAG